>JAQVGK010000408.1 GCA_028696755.1 Bacteroidales bacterium
CTTGACCTTAAAGGTGGGATGAACATTACTCTTGAGATTTCCGCAGAGGATGTTATTCTTGCTCTTGCAAATAATCAAACAGATTCAACCCTTATTAAGGCTTTAAACGATGCATCTTCAGCAAAGAAGGAGCAAACAGGAACTGATTTTATTCAGATTTTTGGTGACAGTTACAACAAAGTAAAAACATCGAAATCCCCAACTTTGGCTTCCTTGTTTATTACAACAAGCAATCAGGAACAAATTACAGTTAAATCAACTGATCAAGAAGTTCTTGCATATCTGAGCGAACAGTACGAAGCTGCAATCGGAAATGCATTCGACGTTTTAAGAAAACGTATCGACCATTTTGGAGTTGTTCAGCCAAATATTCAGCGCGATGTGGCCGTTAAAGGTATTTTCCATATCGAGCTTCCTGGTATTAAAGATCCAGAGCGTGTAGAAGACTTACTTAAAGCTGCTGCTGTTCTTGAATTTTGGGAAACTTACAATGCAGAAGAAATTTACACTAAATTATCTGAAGCAAACGTAATTATTGCAAATTTAAACGAAAAAGAAAAAGTCGAAGTTGTTACAAAACCTGTTGTTGACGATAAGAATGTTGGTGCAGACGAAGTGATTCTTGATGACGAAGAAATCGTTGAAGCAAAAGCAGATTCGGTTGAAGCTAAACCAGAAGAAATTGTTGTAGATACTGCAAATGCTAAGAATGCTGGTAGCTTATTCGAACGCCTTGTTAATCAAGTTGGAAAGCATCAGATTTATGGTCCTATCGTTGGTTTCGCTAAGGAAAGCGACATGGAGTCTATTATGGCAGACCTTAACAGAGAATCTGTAAAACGTTTATTGCCAAAAGACTTGGTTTTTGCATGGAGCTTTAAACCACTTGAGGACGAGCCTGGATATTATGAACTTATTGCTCTAAAACGTAGTAAAGATGGTGGTGCTGTTTTAGGCGGAGATGTTATTACTGACGCTAAGCAGGAGTTTGGACAAAATCAGGCTACAGCTGAGGTAAGTATGACAATGAATGGTGCCGGTTCAAACGAATGGGCTCGTATAACTCGTGAAAACAAGGGACGTAGTATTGCTATTGTTTTGGATGGTTATGTATACTCTTATCCTAATGTAAATGATGAAATCAAAGGCGGTCGTTCTTCGATTACTGGTAATTTTACTTTAGAAGAAGCTACCGACTTAGCTAACGTTCTTAAATCAGGTAAAATGCCTGCACCAGCAGTTATTTTGTCAAAAGAAATCGTTGGTCCTTCTCTTGGTCAAAAAGCAATCGATTCAGGTTTAAATTCTTTCCTGATTGCATTTGTAATTGTTCTTATTTATATGATTTTTTATTACAATAAGGGAGGTTTTGTTGCCGATATAGCTCTTATTGTTAACATATTCCTTATTTTTGGTGTACTTGCCTCGCTTGGTGCTGTTCTAACACTTCCTGGTATCGCTGGTATTGTTTTAACTCTCGGTATGGCGGTGGATGCAAACGTTATTATCTACGAGCGTATTCGCGAAGAGTTGCGTGCAGGGAAAATGATTAAAACTGCTGTTGCCGATGGTTATAAGAATGCATATTCTGCTATTCTCGATGGTAACATCACTACATTAATAATAGGTATAGTTCTCGCAGTATTTGGTGTTGGTCCAGTACAGGGTTTTGCAACTACACTTATTATTGGTATCTTAAGTTCTTTGTTCTCTGCAATCTTTATTTCTAGAATCATCTTCGTTACAATGATGGATAAAGACAGAAAACTAAGCTTTGGTAATAAGATTACAATGAATCTTTTTACAAATTTGAGCATATCTTTTATTAATAAGCGTAAGATATTCTACATAATTTCTACTGTTCTCGTTGGTGTAAGTTTAATATCTCTGTTTACAAAAGGACTTAACCCAGGTATTGATTTTGCTGGGGGACGTAATTACGTAGTTGCCTTTAAAGAAACTGTTGAACCAGAAAAGGTTGTTAAAGCTCTTGAAGCTGTTTATGGAGAACCACCAATGGTTAAAACATTTGGCTCTAGCAATCAGGTAAAAATTACTACCAAATTTAAAATCAATGAAAAAGATACTGATAATCTCGCAGATTCGTTATTGTATGTTGGATTAAAACCATTGATTAAAGAAGACATCACAATGGATGAGTTCTTTAATGATTATCGTCAGACTTCACAAAAGGTTGGACCAACAGTTGCTGATGACATTATGTCTAAATCAATTATTGCTGTTATTATTGCCTTAGTTCTGATGTTCTTGTACATATTACTTCGTTTTAGAAAATGGCAATACTCACTTGGAGCAACTGCAGCACTTATGCACGATGCAATAATTGTAATGGGAGCGTTCTCGCTATTTAATGGAATTCTACCATTTAATATGGAAGTTGATCAGGCATTTATCGCTGCTATTCTTACTGTTATCGGTTATTCTATTAACGATACCGTTATCATCTTCGACAGATTGAGAGAATATCTTGGCATTTACAAGAAACGTGAAATGGGTGAAGTTATGAATGAAGCTGTTAACAGCACTATTGGTCGTACAATCAATACAGCATTAACAACCTTGTTGGTAATTGTTGCTATCTTTATCTTTGGTGGTGAGGTTATCCGTGGATTTACATTCGCGTTGTTAATTGGTATTGGCATCGGTACTTATTCTTCTATCTGCGTTGCAACTCCGATTGCATACGACTTGATTAAAAGAATGAAAAAGAAAGAACAAAAAGAAGTTAAATAATTAAGAGGGGCGATGAGCCCCTTTTTTTTGCTAATATTGTTTTACAGTTTTCTCACTCAAACATGCCGATTAGTAATTATTTATTGATTGGTGTTTTTTTTTAATTAAGTTTGATAAAAACCAAAAACTATGAAAACTTTAATATTCTTGATTTTATCTTTATTCTTGATTTTCATCGCAGAATCGGCAAAATCGCAGAGTTTTACTGTTGAGATTAATCAACCAGCAGCTATCGTGGCCGATGCTGGAATTGACATTGTTTTGTCTCTTGGTAATTCTGTTTCGATTGGTGCGGCAGAACCAGCTCAATTGGGTTATGGGAGTTATAATTACGAGTGGACTCCTGCTTTATGGCTCGACGATCCAACTTCTCCAAATCCTATTGCGACTCCTTTGGATACTATAACCTACACCCTTCGAGTTTTTGATGATTATGATTGTGTGGCCGAAGATCAGATGACAATATTTGTAACTGCTGCCAGCATTGATTCGTATCGAGTAGAAGAAGGAATTTTTTACTGGACGGGAGATAATGCTACATCAACAAATGAGTCGGGATTTTCGGCTCGTGCAGGAGGATATCGGGCAACAACTGGTTATTTCTACAGCATGCGCGACTTAACCACTTGGTGGACATCAAATCTAATTACTGACGGTGTGGCAAACAGTCGCACAATTTGGTATCACGATAATGATTTTGATTATGTTACGTCAAATTCTACTGGCAACGGATACTCGGTTCGATGTCTAAAGGACGGAGCCTCTCCTGTTTTTAAGCCTTTGGTAGAAACCGTTCCTGCATTCGAAATTTCTGGATCAACAGCCATTTCGGGCGGCTTGATAAAAAATGATGGATATGGTTCAATATCGGATAAAGGCTTGGTCTGGAGCAGTTCGCAATATCCAACAATCGAATCGAACGAAGGACAGGTTTCTGCAGGTTCAGGTAGCAGTGATTTTGAAATAGAGATTTCTGGGCTTACAATTGGCAATGTTTATTGGTACAGAGCATATGCTGTTAACGAATCGGGAACTTCATATGGTAAAATGATTGGAATAACTGCTGGCGAAACTCTTCAACCTTGTCCAGATATGCCAGTTCTAACTGA
>JAQVGK010000409.1 GCA_028696755.1 Bacteroidales bacterium
AAAGGGGGCAACCCTAATCTCTCTTTGCTCCGTTTCGCTACGCTTCACTCCACAAAGAGAGATTAGGGTTGCGATATTAAGAATACATTTATACTCCTAAAAGTTGCATTTACTAATTGAACTTAAGCAGACTCAACTTTGCATAATTGTATATTTTGCATGGGGCATGGAGATGCGATTGCTAAGTGTTTTACATTTGCTCTAAACTGCAAATACTGACGATTAACTTCGTGCTTAACCTTAGCTCAAACTGCTTCATGCCCCATGCTCCATGCCCCATGCCTCACGATGAAAACAAAATATCCTAGATATTAGTTATTCTAATGCTAAATAAATAACATAAAAATACCAAAATGAATAAAATTTTGTAATTTGCAGCCTGAATTTTTAAAGTTTTGAGTGAACTAAGAAAAATATTAATTCTTGCGATACTTCTTGCTGTATTCGGCATTGCCGAGGCTCAGTTTTACAATGGGCATCAAATGAAATTCGGTAAAAACAGAGTACAGTTCGATAATTTTGAATGGTTTTATTTCCGTTTCGAAAGATTTGATACCTATTTTATAGCTGGGAGTAGCGATGTGGCTTTAAAAACAGCATCAATTGCTAACAAAACAATTAGCGAAACAGAAAATTTCTTTGAGCATCAGTTAAAGCAACGCATTGTTTTCGTTATTTATCAGAATCTTTCCGACTTCAGGCAAAGCAACATTGGGTTAAACACCGGTGACGAGCAATACAATATAGGTGGTGTAACAAAAGTTGTTGATAATGTTGCGTTTTTGTACGTTGAGGGAGACGTTGCCAGTCTCGAAACTCAAATAAGGTCGGCAATTGCTCACGTAATTCTTAACGAAATGCTATATGGTGTCGAAATT
This sequence comes from Bacteroidales bacterium, assembly GCA_028696755.1. The sequence goes on from JAQVGK010000409.1 coordinate 879, forward strand.
GCTTCTAAAGTTGCAAACAGCACCTTAATAAGCATGCCTAGTTGGTATGTGGATGGATTGCTTAAATACGTGTCCACCGATTGGAATTCGGAAAGTGAAAATCTTACACGAAATGCTATTGCCGCTAACAAGTTCGACAATCTTAATCACTTGTCGGGAGAAGATGCTGCAATTGCTGGTCATGCAATATGGAATTATATTGCAAAAACATACGGCAGGCAGGTTATTCCTAATATTGTTTATCTTACTAGAGTAACGAAGAATTCAGAAAGTGGATTTCTGTATGTGCTTGGAATTTCGCTCTCGATGTTGCAGCAGAATATGACAGATTTTTACAAAGCGCAGTATCAGAGTTTCTCTTTCACGACTTTGCCTCCAGATGGTAAAAATATTCTTAAAAAATCTAAGAAAAACAGAAAATATAGTCAGTTTCATTATTCCGAAAATGGTAATAAAGTTGCTTGGGTAGAGAATAATCAGGGCAGATATAAGATAAAAATGCTTGACATGATTACAGGAAAAAAGAAAACTGTAATTAGAAGAGAGCATAAGTTAGATCAAATTACAGATTATTCTTATCCTTTAGTAAAGTGGCACCCCAGTGGTAAATTGTTAGGTTTTATGATCGAGAAAAAAGGTCAGATTTATTACATGACTTATAATCTGGAGACCAAGGAATTTAAGCAAGTAGAAATGGCTGCTCTCGAAAAAGTTAATTCCTTCGATTATTCACATGATGGACTTTCGCTGGTTATTGCAGGATTTAATAACGGTCAATCGGATATTTTTATCTTTAACATACTTGCTAATACCATTGTTAACATTACACAAGATAATGCCGACGACTATCAGCCAGCATTTGTAAATAAATCGCAGCAGATAGTTTTTCCCTCAAAGCGCAAATCAGCTCAGTTGGGCAGCAGACGTAACAATCTTGTTGAACTGCAGAAATATACCGACATTTTTGTATATGATGTTAAATCTCAGAAACTGGAACAGGTTACCGAAACCGAATTTGTGAATGAGGAATTTCCCGATTTAAAGGGCAAAAACTACACATTTTTATCCGACGAAAACGGAATCTCAAATGTTTATTCTGCCCGAATCGATTCGGCTGTGAGTTTTGTTGACACAATTACTCATTATCGCTATTTTCTTAGCAAAAGCCAATTAACAAATTATCCTGATAATGTGATAGAATATTACACCGATAAATTTGGCAAGTCTTCAACATTTCTTTATTTAACTGGAAATAAATTTCAACTTTTGCTTAACGAAGACTTAAATGGGATTAATGTAAAAGGCGAAAAAACTACATGGCGTAAGATGTTCGACAAGGAGATGGCAAAAACTGTTAAGACTGTCGAATCTCAGAAGCCACAGATTGCAAATGATACAATAAAAACTGATCTCGATCCCGATAAACAGATTGTTGACATCAATAATTATGTTTTTGATAAAGAGATTGTGAAAAATGTAAAAAATGACGATGCCGAATTTGATGAAAATGGAATAGCTATTGATCCCCGAACTGGTAGATATCAAACAACATTTTACACAAATTACCTCGTCAGTCAAGTCGATTTCGGATTCCTAAACAATTCATACCAGTCATTCACAGGATCTGCATTTTATTTTAACCCTGGCTTTAATTTAATTATGAAAGTTGGTTCTTATGATCTTTTCGAAGATTATAGAATTACTGGTGGCTTTCGTTTCTCTGGAAATTTTGATAGCAACGAGTACCTGTTGAGTTTTGAAAATTTGAAAAAGCGCTGGAACAAACAATTGATTTTGCATCGTCAGGTTTTAAACAATTTTCTTGGTAACTTCTATGTTAAGTCGTACACACACGAAGCATTTTATTTAATGCGATATCCTTTGTCGCAGGTAGATGCTTTTCAGTTTACTGGAAATATAAGACAAAACCGCAATGCCTTTCTTGCAACTGATTATTCAACTTTGATAAAGCCAGATGTGTTTGATTATTGGGCAGGTGTAAAAGCCGAGTATATTTTCGACAATTCTAAACAGATTAGTACAAATATTTTATCGGGCACAAGGTTTAAAGTATTTGCCGAAGCATATAAACAAATTGATAAGCAGAAAACTGATCTTTTTGTTACTGGTGCCGATTACAGGTTTTATAAACCTATTCATAAAAATTTAATTTTTGCTTTTAGAGCTGCAGGTTCGGCTTCGTTTGGCTCGGCAAAACTAATTTACTATTTAGGTGGAATGGACAACTGGATAAATCTATCTTCAAAAGTTCCTACATTTAATCAGGACATTAGAATTGATCCGGAAATAAATTATGTTTACCAAGCTGTTGCAACTAATCTTAGAGGCTTTAATCAAAATATTCGCAATGGGACTAACTTTGCAGTTATTAATGCCGAAATTCGTTGGCCGATAATCTCATATTTGTACAAAAGGCCAATCAATAACGAATTTGTTAACAGCATTCAACTTATTGGATTTTTCGACATTGGAAGTGCATGGAGCGGTTTAACACCATTTAGTGGTAATAATGCCTATGAAAATGATTATTATGATAATTATCCCGTAACTGTAATAATTCACAACGATAATTTTCCAATTGTTTCGGGTTATGGCTTTGGCGTTAGAAGCAGATTGTTTGGTTATTTCATAAGAGCTGATTGGGCATGGGGAATAAATGGATATCGTGTTCAGCCACAAATGTTTTATATTTCGTTAAGTACCGACTTTTAAGTAATGAAAATGAATGAAATAATTTTACTTATTATTACTGGTCTAATTGCCGGAATGCTTGGTGGTATGTTCGGTGTAGGAGGTGGAATCGTTGTTATTCCGGCTCTTATTTTTATTTTTGGGATGACTCAGCATCAGGCGCAAGGAACAAGCACCGCTTTTATGCTTTTGCCTGTGGGACTGCTTGCATTTATAAATTATTATAAAGCTGGTCATATTAATATTAAATATGCTTTGATTCTTGC
>JAQVGK010000013.1 GCA_028696755.1 Bacteroidales bacterium
AGAATAATCGATGCCCTGAACTACTTAGTTTTCATGCTGCGAAAATAACAAATTTTCACAAATTAGCATAACAATACTTAAATAAATTTGAAGGCTTCGGGTTTCGGATTATTGCTGACGCGACTGGTTTAAAATTTTGCTTAGCAAATTTTTTAAACCATAACCCGAAACCCGTAACCCGTAACCCGTAACCCGAAACCCGTAACCCGTAACCCGAAACCCGAAACCCGTAACCCGTAACCCGAAACCCGTAACCCGTAACCCGTAACCCGAAACCCGTAACCCGTAACCCGTAACTTAGAACTTACTCACATTAACCCACTGTCCCTTTGTTCTGGCGTAGTTTGAGTTATCGTACATAGTTTCGCACACTGTTGCAGGTAGGTAATATTTACCTTCGTAAGCAGCAGTTAACATTACTCTGTATGTGTAAACCGAATTATTGTACATATTAAGATAGGTGAAGACTCTGTCGTCGCGTATATCCTGATATGTATAGTAAGAGTCGTTTCCAAGCTGAGTTGTAAACATTCTTGAGTTTACAATTTCCCAGCCCGAAGGGAATATTTGCGATAACGCAACATTGTCGAGACTCTTATAACCAGAGGTATTTGTGAGAGTTACTGTAGCTACAAAGTCTGTTCCTTGAGGAATGTTACTTACATCAATTGGATTACCACTAAGGTATGTGTATTTTACTGTCATGTTGATGTTTGAAGATGCAGCAGTTTCTGAACCAGCTTCGGGAATTCCCTTACGGACAACTCTAACAAAGAACATTTTGTCGCCGGTAGCATTTAGTACAAACTCATTTCCTTCTTTATCTGGAACATTAAGTTTTACTTTAAATACAGGCTTCGAAGACTTTGCAGTTGATGACTTGCCGTTAACAGAATAAGTGCAATCTATCTTATCAGCCACAGGCCATTTCTTAACATATTTTGATGCAGCGAGAAGTGCATAAGCAGTAGTTTGAGTCGAAGCATATCGTCCCGAGCCAATATATTCTGAAATCTCGCGAAGTACAAGGAATGCTTTTTCTTTCTGACCAAGTATTGTAAGTGTTTCTAGAATCATAGCCTTATCACGGATATCGGAACCAAAAGTACCAGCAAGCTCAAAATATGAACTTATATCCGTGCTTAATTTTGCAATCATAGTTTTTGCCACAGATTCTTTGCCACTTACTGCATAAGCCGCAGCTAAACGCCAGGTTGTAATAGCTTGAGTATCAGTCTCTTTGAGGCGATTCATTGCCGATTTGTCGGGTTGACCAGCCAACGCCAGTGTGTAGAGTCGGTAAGCCTGAGTGAGCTGTGATGTATGTCCATCATCAGTCCATTTAGATGCTTTCTCTTTTTGATATTTCAGCCAGTTTGATTTCACACTACCAGGAATGGTATAACCAGCTTTTTCGGCTTCGAGCATAAAATGTCCGGCATAATTGGTTGCCCATTCCGACACATTATTGCTACCAGGCCAGTAAGCAAATCCACCATTTGCCATCTGGAATTTGGTTAATTTATTTAAGCAAGCATTGATGTTTTTCTGAATTTCAGTTTTCTGTTCAGCGCTTAGCTCGGTAAGTGCATCCAGATAAAGTTGTGGGAAAGCAGCCGAAATGGTCTGTTCAAGGCATCCATGAGGATAAGTTGTGAGATAATTTAATCTCGATTCCAGATTCATTGGTGGGATAGTGTATGTCTCGAGATAAGTTTCGTTACTTCCTTCTACACCAAATGGATTTAGATTTAATGCAAAGTCATTTGCTCCAGTTGTTCCTTCAATTACATCAGTCATCTTAACATTTGGCTGGCGCAAGTCGAGTTCGATGTTAAACTTAGATACATGAGAACCGCTGGTTGCAGTAATTTCGATCTTTGCAACACCTGTTTTAGCTTTTGAATTAAGTGTGAAGTTAACATACTTTTCGCCTTCTTTAGTAAAAGTAAGTGACTTAGATGCACCACCTTCGATACTAAGTAAGTCATTTGTTTTTACGCTGATATTTACATTTTTCACATCAGGTTTCATTGCAAAAACAGTAACAGGCAAATTAAATGTTTCGTTTGTTCCCAATACACGTGGGGCAGAACCAAGTATCATCAGAGGTTTTTTAACCGGAGTGGTCTTTTCTGCCGATCCAAACGAACTTCCTTCGGCTGCTATAACCATTGTTCTCACAGACCCAATATACTGAGGCAATTGAATTTCGTGCATATTCGATGCCCCTGGTGCGAGAGTGAACGGACCAATAAATCTAACCATAGGTTTAAATCTTATTGCTTGAGCAAGATCTTCGGGAGAAATGCCATTATCGCCACCACCAATACTTAACATTTTGCCACCATCAACCGAAAAGGCGCCAATCACATAGTTGAAAATATCCCATGTTCTTACACCTAAAGCCTCTTTGCTGTAAAAGAACGACCATGGATCTGGAGTTTTAAAGTTGGTGATATTTAGCAAGCCTTCATCAACCATTGCAAGAGTGTAAGTCATGGCTTTGCCGTTCTGTTCACGTACCTGAATTCTGACTTTGCTTTCGGCTAGAAGTTCTTCGGGCATATTAATAACAGGGTAGAGGTGAGTTGCGGGATCTTCAACAAAAACAGGTATAATACCATACATACGAATTGGTCGACTGTTCTTGGTGCGAGCGTGTTCTTGAATGTAGCTTACGTTAACGTAAATATTTGGAGCCATTTCAGGAGCTGCATCAAAGCTAATGTTAAGATTTTTTCCGTCTGAATCAACCCAGAACGTTGAAAGAACAGTTTGTGAGTTTTCGATGCTTACAAGAGCTTTTCCGCTACCTGCAGGAATTTTAATATTGACTTTTTCGCCAACATTGTAACTATCTTTCTCGGTAGAGAATTTAAGAATATCAACAGCGGTTGATTCTGACGAACTAGCACTTGCATAACTGCTTGCATAAACACGCATCGATGATATGTGTCCACCTTTAAGGTCTTTAACAACAATTAAATAATCGCCGTTATCATCAAATTTAATCTTTGCTTTCGCTTTACCATTGCTAGATTTAACCTTTTCACGACTAATTGCATTATTATAGTTTGCAGAGATAAAGTCGGCACCATCATCCTGATAATCATACCACCAAGAGTATTCAATCATATAAACCGAAACTTCTAGATCGCGAGTTCCAGTCGAAAGCTTTTGCTCACGATTAACATTAACAATATCAAGATCAAACTCAGTCTCTGTTGGTAAAGAATATGAATAATTTTCTTGTGCTGGCATTTTAATCCCAACATAATCTGTGTAAGGATAATAAACAACAGATTGCTCGCCAATACTAAATTCGCCTCCTTTCTCAAACACCTTAGTAGTAAGTGTTGCGTTTAGCACGCCAGGCGCTGTTTTAATCTTATCAAATTTCACAGATGTAGTGTATTCACCATTGGCATCGGTTGTGCCAGATAGTAATGATTGTGTTGTAAAATCGAAACTGCTCATCTGATTCGAGAAGTTATAATCCTGATATTTTTCGAATGGAGAATATTTATTTGAAAGGCTCATTGTAACTTCAGTTTTTAAATCCGCTGCATCGGCTCCATGTAACCAAGTTGCTTTAACAGTTGCCTTAACGCTTCCATCGCCAGTCAAATATTTTTTATCGAGACTTAAATCAACGTTTAATCGATTTGGACGAATAGTTTCAACCATTAAAGATTTTGAAAAGACCATTCCACCAATAGTAAATTTCGCATAATAATATCCTGTTGGATCGTTAAGCTCGGTTTTAAACTTGAATACATGGAAACCTTTTTCGTTTTTCTTCTGAACTTCGCTATACACAACCTGATTCTTTGGATTTCTTACTTCGAAAACAATTGGGTGACCAACTGGCACTGGATCAGAAATCTCATTCATAATAAATCCTACATAAATTGAATCGCCTGGTCTCCAAACGCCACGCTCGGTGTAAATAAATGCTTTTGTGCCACCTTGAATATAATCGCCAGAAACATCAAATTCGCTGGTTCTTAAAGAGCCATATTCCTCGAGTTTTAAATATGATTTTTGTCCATTCGACGAAGCCACGAGGAAGAATGCTTTATCGTTTTCGGGAAGTTCAATTACAGCCTTTCCTTCATAATCTGTACTTCCTGTTCCTATTACCTGTTGCTGATAGTTATATGCTTCGACTTTTGCACCAGAAATTGGCTCAGCAGTTAAAAGATTGGTAACAAATGCAAATATCTTCTTGTCTTTACCCATTTTTCCGATTAAGCCAATATCGGATGCCAGAATGTTGAATTTAATTGCTCGTCTATATCCGTAGTAGTTTTTATTGCATGGATCTTCGTAAGTATTTCTGCCTCCATAAGAGTAATCATCATAGTAGTAATAATCATCGTAATAATACTCTTCTTCGTAGTAATCACCTTCGTAAGAGTAATCCTCATAATAATAATCGTAGAAATAATAGTCTTCGTAATTTCCAGAGTAGGTATAGTTTGTAAACCAATCCCATTCACCATCTTCTTTAAGTTCTCTTAGGTTTTCGGTTTTTACTTCCTCGCTTGATTCAGATGCAGGTGTGCAAGGATAAATTGCATTTTCTTTTCTAAAGCCAATTTCCACTCGGTAAATTGCTCCAGGATCTGGTTTTATAATGTCGCTAAGATTTAGATAAAATGTGTTCCAATCGCCAAAGTCTTCAACATCTGTTTGCTCAAGACTTATAGTTTTGGTTTTAATTACTTTGCCAACTTTGTTAAGATCGTAGCTACTGTTAAGAGAGTTTTCTTGTAGGAACTGAAGAATATTGTTTTCATAAATTTTAAGAATTCTTACATCAACAGCTCTAACATTTACTGCCATAAAAGAAATTACTTGTCCTTCGGTAGATGTTGGAATAATTACGCCATCATCAACAATTCCAACAGCAGGCTTACGCATTACAAAACTTACAGTTTCCGAAACAGATTCTTTTAGATGCTTGTCGTGAATATTTACAACGCCAGTCGAAATTTCCATTCTGTAGCTTTTTTCAAGTCTTTCGGTTGGAATAATTTTAACATTATTGTCAATTATGATGAATTTTATGTTTTCAACATCAGTTAAAGTAATTAAACCATCAAGAATTTGATCTTCTTTAACAGGATCGCTAAAAATAATATTTACAAACTGTTCAGGATATTGATTAACCTGAATGTCAAGCACTGCAAACTGGTCGAGTGGGAGTATGTCTATTTCTTTATAACCCGATGATTTTGAACCAATTGATTCACCGTCGAATTCAACAGTTAAAGTCTGCTTTTTAGTTGTTCTGGTAATGTCTCGAACAGTAAATACAAATTCGGTATCACCAGCTTTCTCGATTTCGATCGCAACATCATCACCATCTATTTCGGCACTAATACATTTCTTTACATTTTCTAAATCTTCGGCATCATTGATTTTTATTTTTCCAGAAACATCTTGTTTTGTGAATTTTTCTCTGTCAGTTGTAGTAACCTTATCAATTATTAAACTCATTATCTGATGCTTGGTCTGCACTCTGAATACAAATTCTTCTGCTTCTTCTGGCACATCACCACTTAAACTGCCCAAATCGAGAGTAACATGATAAACTTTACCAGATTCCAAGGGTTTTGCCGGTTTAAACTCTACAATATTATTCTCCTTCCAGGTAACCGTACCGTCAACATCTGGATAAATATCAAAAATATCGGTTTCTTTATCTTTGATATTATTAACAAACTCGTCAGTAAGCTGAACAGCAATTACATCATTTTTCGAAATCACATCATTCGAATAAGCCGAAATGTAATCTTTAAATAAAGCAGGATCGGAGAGATCAAACTTTTTCTCAGCTTTGAACATGCTAATTATTACAACAATCATTGTAATAGCAAGAGCTGCACCACTAATCCAATAGGTAATTTTAGTACTTTTCATAAGTAGAATTTAACGGGTTAATACACACATACAAACTTAAAAATTAAAAACGAGCCTAGGATGTATTATTGTATGTAATCCACAAATAATTAAAAAAAGATATTAACGATTGTTGATAACTCTTTATTATTGTTTGATGTTTACTCCCGAAGGTCGTGAGGGCTAAAGCCGTTGTTGTTAGGATTGTTTACTCCCGAAGGTCGTGAGGGCTGCGCCGTTGTTGTTGGTTTAGTTAGCAGTATGTATGCAGCTTGCTTCACGGCGAAAAACGGTTCGCAATGACCTGCAGACAGTTAAATGCTGTGCATGTCATTGCAAACCGCCCCTGGCGGTGAAGCAAGCTGCTAATGGAGCAGGATGTTATTTAAATAGCTTCCTTTTCCTTGGAAATCTTTATCGTAATGCCGGTTTTTTCGCTAAACCCAACTGTGATAGTATCGCCTTGTTGAATTTCGGCTTTAATAATGGTTTCGGCCATAGCATCTTCTACATATTTCTGAAGTGCTCTTTTTAGTGGTCGCGCACCAAATTTAGGATCGAATCCTTTTTCGGCTATATAGCTTTTTGCGGCAGGAGTTAACTTAAGATTATAACCAAGTTCTTTAACCCTGTTATAAAGACCTTTGAGTTCGATATCAATAATTTTGAATATATCTTCTTTTGACAATGAGTTGAAAAGAATAACATCATCAATACGATTTAAAAACTCGGGAGCAAAGGCTTTTTTTAGAGCATTTTCGATGATGCTTTTAGCATTTGCATCAACTGCAGCTTTTTTCGCTGTTGTATCAAAACCAACGCCACGGCCATATTCAGCTAGCTGTCGAGTTCCGATATTAGAAGTCATGATAACAATGGTGTTTCTAAAGTCAATTCTGCGACCTAAACTATCTGTTAAACGGCCTTCGTCGAGAACCTGTAGTAAAATATGGAAAACGTCGGGGTGAGCTTTCTCTATTTCGTCGAGTAGAACAACAGAATAAGGTTTGCGTCTTACTTTTTCGGTAAGCTGACCGCCTTCTTCGTAGCCAACGTATCCTGGAGGCGCTCCAACAAGTCGAGATACCGAGAATTTCTCCATATACTCGCTCATGTCGATTCTTATAAGTGCATCCTCGCTGTCGAACAGATATTTGGCAAGTATTTTAGCAAGTTGCGTTTTTCCAACACCAGTAGGACCAAGGAAAACGAATGTGCCAATCGGTTTGTTCGGATCTTTTAACCCTGCACGATTTCGCTGTATTGCCTGAACGACTTTCTTAATAGCATCTGTCTGTCCAATAACGCTACCTGATAATTCTTCGTCCATTTTTAGCAACCTGTTACCTTCGGTTTGGGCAATTCTGCGAACTGGAACACCAGTCATCATAGCCACAACTTCTGCTATATTTTCTTCGTCAACAACTTCGCGTTTTTCGCTGATTTCTTTAATCCACTGATCTTTAGCAAGTTCGATAGCATTCTCAATTTCGCGTTCTTTATCACGCATCGAAGCTGCACGTTCAAATTGCTGATCTTTAACTGCTTTTAGTTTTAAATCTTTAGCATTTTGAAGTTCTTCTTCAAGTTTAATAATCTTGTTCGGAACTGATGCAGTTGAAATATGTACACGAGATCCTGCTTCGTCGAGCGCATCAATAGCTTTGTCGGGCAGCGCACGGTCGCTTACATAACGCATTGTGAGTTTAACACAAGCTTCGAGAGCCTTATCGGTATAGGTAACTTTATGATGGTCTTCGTATTTTTCTTTGATTTTTTTGAGAATCGACAGAGTTTCGTCAGCACTCGGAGCTTCTACCATTACCTTTTGAAAACGGCGTTCGAGAGCTCCATCTTTTTCAATATTCTGTCTGTATTCGTCAAGAGTTGTTGCACCTATACACTGAATTTCGCCACGTGCCAAAGCAGGTTTAAGCATATTTGCAGCATCTAGCGAACCAGTTGTGCCACCAGCGCCAACAATGGTATGAATTTCATCTATAAACAGAATTACATCTGTGGCCTTGATAAGTTCATCAATAATAGCCTTCATACGTTCTTCGAACTGACCGCGGTATTTTGTCCCCGCAACAATCGAAGCCATATCAAGAGTTATAACTCTTTTGTCGAATAGTAAATGTGATACTTTCTTCTGAATGATTCGAGCAGCCAAACCTTCAACAATAGCCGATTTGCCGACACCTGGTTCACCGATAAGTACAGGATTATTCTTTTTACGTCGTGACAAAATCTGCGAAATACGCTCAATTTCGGTATCACGTCCAACTATAGGATCGAGTTTGCCTTCTTCAACAGCTTTGGTTAAATCAACGCCAAAGCTATCTAAAACGGGAGTATCCGATTTCGATTTGCCAGCAGCTGGCCGACGAATTGCACCGGGATCTCCAGATGAAGAAGAGCCATAAGGACCAGATGGACCGCTATCTTCGTCATCGTCGTCATCGTTATTTGATGCAGATGGACCGTCAAACTCGTCCATTTCCATGCTCATTTTAACCATATCGTACTCAATGTTAAACTCATCGAGTAACTGAGAAAAACGACTAGGAACCTTAAGAATAGCAAGTAAAAGGTGACCAGTATGAACCTCAGCACTATTTAATGAAATAGCTTCCGAATACATAAATTTCTGTATTCTTTCGGTAGTTTTTGTAGGAACGACCTTGTCCATATCATCCATGGTAAGCTCATTTCCAACATTCTTAACATGAGTTTCTATTTTTGTTCTTAACTCATGAGTATTTATGTCAAGTTCTTTTAGAATATCCATTGCCTCGCATGAACTTTCACGCATTATGCCAAGAAACAAATGCTCGGGTCCAAGGTAATCGTTACCAAGCCTAATAGCTTCTTCCTTACTATATTGAATAACATCAAGCAGCGACTGCGAAAACTTTCTTCTCATATATCATTTTTTTCAACCATAAAAATACAAAACATTTTCTGTTTTGTTTAAATCTTACAAAATTTTTTGCAAAGATAATTATTAAACGAATAGAATTGATGAATGGGGGAGAAAAGAAAGGGGGGGCTGTTGATATTAAGATTTAACTTAAACTCTGTTGGTAACACGCGTTGGTGCTTCGACTTCGCTCAGCAACCGTTGCGCGGTAACGTAGATGCTACGCTAAAAGATTTTGCTAAATGTGAAGCAAAATGGATAAAATCGAGTGGTAGCGTTATTGACAATGTAAAAGATTTACATAAAAGGAGTCGGGAAATTGAAATCGTGCGGGAGCTCAGGGAGCAGGCGTAGGGACTTGATTTGATAATGAGCCAATTACACCACTTTGCTTCATGTTATGGCCGAGAGAACAGGAATCGAACCTGTCACAGCCGGTTTTATCCGTCTGTTGCCGGTTTTGAAGACCGGGCGGAACACCAGTTCCTTTCTCTCTATTTTATATTACAACCAATTTGTGCTTAATTGCGTAAGCCATTAGACTAATTGAGTTTTTAGAGTTTGTCTTGGCCATAAGATTTGTTTTGTGTCCCAAAACTGTTCTCTCACTGATAAAAAGGGCATCGGCAATTTCCTTGTTGCTTAATCCTTCACACAAAAGTTGCAGAATTTCTTTTTCGCGGCGTGTTATCTCGATTACCTCTTTGGGCGATGACTTATCTTTGGTAATTTGTTTGGTGAAAAACTCGAATAATTCTTCGGAGTAATAGTTACCACCGTTGTGAACGGTTTGAATTGCTTTTTCGAGTGTTTCCTTGTTAATATTTTTAATTAAAAATCCTTTAGCGCCAACATCAATCATGCTTTGTATGTATTGATCATCGCCAAACATTGTTAAAGCAATAATCTTTAGGCTAGGCTGCTTTTTTATTGCAATTTCGGCTGCATCAATTCCGTTAAGTTCGGGCATTTCAATGTCGAGAAGAACGATGTCAGGTTTTGCATTGTCAAGAAAATCCACAAATTCTCGTCCGTTTACAGATTCGCCAATAAGCTCGATGTATTTTAGCTTACCCAAAACCATTTTAAGACCGTTACGAAATATCTCGTGGTCATCAACAATCAGAATTTTAATTTTCCTGTCTTCCATACCACAAAATTAAATAATAATTTCAATTTGCAACGAAAAACCTGTGTTTGAATTATTTCCGAAACTATAAGTCCCATTTATCGATTTTATTCGACTGATAATATTCTTTAAACCTGTTCCGCCATAATCCTGCAAAAGCTTTTCTTGAGCCGAAAAACCAACTCCGTCGTCGCTGTAATCAAGATGCAATACATTTGAGTTCAGGCTGAGTTTTATCTTTACATTTTTTGCATTTGCATGCTTAATGGTATTATTTATAAGTTCGCTAACGATTCTGAATAAAATCAGTTGAGGTATTTTTTCATTGTTAGCTTCGATGTTTACCGCTTCGAAATCAACACTTAAGTGACCGGTTTTACTAACTTTTTCGCAGAATGTTTCGAGAGCATTTGCCAAACCATATTTTTGAAGTACTGTTGGCATAAGATTGTTAGAAATTGTTCGAGTCGTTAAAACAGCATCGTCAATTAGTTCGTTGCACTGATTCAGTAGTTCTTTGCGTTCTTCGATTGATATTGCAGGCGAACTTAGCTCATTTACGTAAAGTTTAAGGGCAGAAAGGAGTGGGCCTAATCCATCGTGCATTTCGCGAGCAAATCTTTGTCTTTCGCGCTCTTCGCCTTCAATCATTGCCGACAAAATTTGTCTTTCGGATTCGGCTCTTTTACTAATATCTCTAACGATGCTAAGTATTAAAGTTTCGTTTCCGTTTTTTATAACTTTACTGGTAAATTCGACTCTTAGAATTGTCCCATCTTTTTTAACGTGCTCCGATTCAAAGGTATAAAAACCGCGTTCAAAAATTATTCGTCGATTTTCGGTAACACCCAGTTTAAATTTCTCTGATTTTATATCACTGATTTTCTTTGATAGTAATTCCGATCGTTCGTAACCAAGGGTTTTACATGCTGCTTCGTTTATTTCTACAATATTTTCATCAACATCGGTAACAAAAATATCATCACCGGTGCTATCAAAAAGAGTGCGAAACTTGTCTTCCGATTCCTGAAGGGCCGATCTTACATTAGCAAAATTAAGTTTTGCCTTCTCAAGTTCATCAAGATATTTGAAAATCTTTTCAACACTTAAAAAATAGATAATACAGAGAATAACAATTAACGAAATTGATACAATCAGTAAAGTGCCTCCAATAATACAGTTGCGGAACTCGATGGTTTCTGCATCATAGAAAACAGCTGCAGCAACATAAAACTCATATTGTGGAAAATAATCAAAAGCCATCAGCTTTTTATCTCCATTTAGCTCGTATTCGATAAAGCCTTTTTTTTCTTTTACAATTTGTTGAAACAAGGTAGAATCGCCCCAAAATTGACCTTCGCGATGCGGATGAATGAGTATCATTCCATCTTTGTCGAAAACCATAGGATAGCCGCTTTTCCCAATTTTCAATCCTTGCAGGTAATCTCTAAGAATTTCTAGGTCTTTTTCGCGACTTCCAACATAAACAGCACCAACTACATCATTATTCACAAAAATAGGTCGGTAAGCAGTTGTGTACCAGTCGTCAACAACAAATGCTCGACCAGTATAATAATTACCTGCAATCAGTGATTTTGCAACTTCCGACTCGTTAGGAATATAGGTTGCAGTTGCACGACCTCCATTATCTCCAGGAACATTTGTCGAGATTCTAACAAAGCCAGAATCACAACGTTGAAAAATGGTAATTGTTCCACCAAAAATATTTTTAAGGCTATCGACAAGATGATAATTGTTAAACAAATCTGTATTGCCAAGAATCCATTTTTTTAAATAAGTTTCTGTAAGCTTGCCATCGAGTTGATTTGTGATTTCGACAAGAAATGAATCGGTAGAAATTTTTAATTCAGATTGATTAAATGCAGTATATGCAAATTCTAGATTAGTGTTAACCTGTTGTTGTTTAAGTTTTGCTTCGCGGGTTAGCATTCCTTTAAGGGTTGCAACTTCTAATTCGAGGTTTCCTTTTAGCTGAGAATTAAAACTTTCGAGTGATGAATAAATAACAAACACTGAAACAATTGCTACTACAAGCGTTACTGCTGCGGCAACTGGAAGAAATAATTTTAATCTGAGTTTTACCGAATTCTTTCTCACAAAAATCAAATTTGTTTCTTTACAAACTTATATAAAAAATCGGAAGGGAAGAAAATAATTTTCTTTTTACAAAAATTCTATATTTCTGAAAACATTTATAAGGATTTCCTGTTTAACTTAGCGAAAATAATGTTAAACTTTTTAATGTAATAAAAAAATGGAAATACTGTACACAGCAAAAGTAAAAGCTTCAGGTGGTAGAAACGGTCATGCTAAAAGCGATGATGGCGTTATTGATATGGCTGTTAGAATGCCAAAAGGTTTAGGTGGCGAAGGTGGTGAATTCACAAATCCTGAGCAATTATTCGGAGCAACATATTCAGTTTGTTACGATGGCGCACTAAATCTTGTTGCAAGAATGGCAAAACACAAAGTTGAAACAACTACTACTGCAAATGTTAGCATAGGTAAAACCGCTGACGGAGGATTAGGCTTAGCCGTTCAACTTGATATCGAAGTAAAAGGTGTTGAAAGAGAAGTCGCACTCGATTTAATCAACCAGGCTCATCAGGTATGTCCTTATTCAAAAGCTATAAGAAACAACGTTGAAGTTGTGTTGAACTTATTATAATTTTTCATTAATGTGTGTTTTTTGGTTTGGCCCTGCTGCTTACAGCGGGGCTTTTTTTATGGAAATGTTTGATAAAATGTTCCAATCTTACTTCAATTCAACTCAATATTCTTATCTTTGACGAAAAAAATAAAAATGAAGAAAATTATACTCAGTTCATTATTGATTTGCATTGTTGCATTAGTATTTGCGCAAGGAATCGACAAAGGCGAATTTAAAACTTATCCAGCTGGTTGTTACCATAAAGTAATACTTTTTGATATTCTTGGCGAAGAAGAATGGTCGAAAAATAAGTATGAGCCTGTCCCTGTATTTAAAATGGACATGACCGAGAGGATCTATCCTGTTGATATGACCAAGTATACAACCATCTTTCATTCCGAACCTGTATCTAAAGGTAGTAGTGGAACATGCTGGGCTTATGCTGCTTCATCTTTTATGGAGGCCGAATCATACCGAATAACTGGGAATAAGACAAAAATCGCAGAAATGTACATCGTTTACTGGGAATATGTAGAGAGAGCTCAGGAATTTGTTAAGACTAGAGGTGCTACTTTTATTGGTGAAGGCAGCGAGTCGAATGCAATTTTGCGAATAATGCGTAATCATGGATTAATGCCAATTTCTGCTTTTCCTGGTTTAAAACGCAGATTGAATTATAATGATCACGAGCAAATGTTTAATCAGTACGAAAATTATCTTAAATCGGTAAAACGTAACGATGCATGGGACGAACAACAAGTAACCGACAGCGTTAAGAAAATTCTTGATTACTGGATTGGAACACCTCCAGAAAAGTTTGAACACAAAGGAGTGGAGTATAATCCGATGACATTTATGAATGATGTAATGAAATTAAATCCTAACGAGTATTTTTCTTTTATGTCAACAAAGGAAATTGCATTTAACCAAAAAGGTGAACTTGTGGAAAACGATAACTGGTGGCATTGTGACGATTATTATAATCTTTCGATGAATGATTTTATCAAACTGATTAACTTCTCGGTAACGAATGGATATTCCGTTGCAATCTGTGGTGATGTGTCAGAACCTGGCTATTGTCAGATTGCTGAGGTTGGCGTAATTCCCGATTTTGACATTCCTTCTGCCTATATTAACGATGATGCAAGACAATTGCGTTTATCAAACAATTCAACTACCGACGATCACTGCATTCATATTGTTGGTTATCAGAAAGTTGGAGATGCTTATTGGTATTTGATCAAGGACTCGGGAAGTGGTGCTTTTGATGGTAGAAATAAAGGATACCGATTTTATCACGAGGATTATATCAAACTGAAAATGATGAACATTATGATTCATGTGGTACCAGCTCGATTAATGCTCGAAAAAATTATTAAATAATGTCTATTCAAAATTCTGAAATAAATATTGCAGGAAAAATTCCAGTTCTCGAAGAGTTTTATTCGGTGCAGGGCGAGGGTTTTAATACTGGAAAAGCTGCTTACTTTGTCCGCACTGGCGGCTGCGATTTAGGCTGTCATTGGTGCGATTCAAAAGAGACCTGGAAACCCGAGATGCATGAATTTGTTGAGATCACAGAAATTCTCAACAGAGTGAAGTCAACTCCCGCCGATACTATTGTTGTTACAGGTGGCGAACCATTAATGCATAATTTCGATGAGTTTTGTCGGCAAGCAAAAGCGCAAGGTTTAACTTTGATGATTGAAACATGTGGAGCACATTCGTTTAGCGGTGTCTGGGACTGGGTATGTTTGTCTCCAAAACGTTCGAAGCCTCCAAAATCCGAGTATTTTCAAATTGCAAACGAACTAAAAGTAGTGATTTTTGAAGAGAAAGATTTTCTCTGGGCAGAAGAATGTGCAAATAAAATTACACGTTCTTGCGTTTTATTTCTGCAACCCGAGTGGAGTAGGTTCGAGAAGACTGGAACAATGGTTGTAGATTATGTGAAAAATTATCCAAAATGGAATGTCTCAATTCAAACTCATAAGTTTTTGAGAATACCATAGTAAATTATGAAAAAATAAATCTTTAATTTTTGAGATTATGAAGAAATTGCTGGGGATTTTGTTTTTGATTACCATTGTTGCATTTTCGTGTAAGGCGCAAGAAAAATCGAAATATACCGAATCGAAATCTGCTGTAAAAAGTTTTAACAAGGCCGTGTATTACATGGAAAATAGGCAAAATCAAATGGCCATTAACGAAGTAAACAAAGCTATTGCAAAAGACCCTGGTTTTCTCGAAGCATGGTTGCTCAAAGCTGAGATTTATGATTTTCTGGGCGAGGCAGGAGAGGCATACGCAGCTTATTCTAAAGTTTTTGAAATAGACCCAGCTTATGATCCCGCTCTAAGTTTTAAGCTCGCTGCGAACAGTTATCAATTGGGCTTGTATAGCGACGCAAAAAAGTTTATTGATTATTTTTACGAAAATGTCGACACCATCAAGTATCGAAGTTACGATTTTAGAAGGCTTCGTTCTTTTATTCATTTTGCAGATAGTGCTTATCGCCATCCAGTTGACTTTAAACCTGTAAATATTGGATCGGGAGTAAATACCGGTTACGACGAATATTGGCCTTCATTGTCGGTGGACGAAACTGTGCTTGTTTTTACTCGCCAAATTCCTTTAAATCCACATAGTTCATCTCGTTCACCCGAAAGTATGCACGAAGACCTCTTTGTTTCTTCATTCGACTTTAAACGTGGGCAGTATGGCGAATCTATGCCATTACAGGGAAATGTAAATTCAAGACTTAACGAAGGTGCTCAATGTATCAGTGCCGATGGGAAAACTTGTGTTATCACCGCTTGCAATCGTCCCGATGGATTAGGAAGTTGCGATTTGTACATTATGTTTTTACGTGGTAATAAATGGACTGATCCTCAAAATCTTAAATCGGTAAATTCTTCTTCTTGGGATAGTAATCCTTCGTTATCGGCTGATGGTAAGTATTTGTACTTTTCATCCGGTCGCCCTGGTGGATATGGAAAAACAGATATTTGGCGTGTACCAATTGATAGCAAAGGAAATGCTCTTGGTGAAGCCGAAAATCTTGGTAAAACTATCAATACTCAATACGAAGAATTGTCTCCGTTTATTCATCCCGATGGTCGTACTCTGTATTTTGCTTCACGTGGACATCCAGGTATGGGCGATTTCGATCTTTTCTTCTCTAAACAAAATAATCTGGGACAGTGGGGAAAATCTGTAAACCTCGGTTATCCAATTAACACTTCGGGTGAGGAGAGAAGCCTTATTGTTAATGGACGTGGCGATATTGCAATGTTTGCCTCGACTGCAGGAAAACGCGATCTGGATATTTACTATTTCTTACTTCCCGAGGAAATTAAACCAGTTACTGTAACTTATGTTAAGGGTTATGTTTACGACAAGGTAACAAACGAGAGATTAATGGCAAACTGTGAAATGCTTGATCTGCAGACTGGTGAGAAAATGGTAGAACTTCAATCTGACTATCAAACAGGTGAATATCTTGTTTGCCTTCCGGTAGATAGAGATTATGCTTTTAATGTTGATAGACCTGGATATTTGTTTTATTCTGAGAACTTTTCACTGACCAACCTTGAGCATCCCGAAGAGCCTGTTATTATGAATATTCCACTTCAACCTCTAGCTGATGGTGTTACAGTAATTCTGAAAAATATTTTCTTCGAGTTTAACTCATTTGAACTTCTGCCAGAATCTTACACAGAGCTTAATGTAGTTGTTCAGTACATGAAAACAAATCCAAAGCTTAAGATTGAAATTGGCGGACATACAGATAATATCGGTACTCAGTCATACAACAAAACATTGTCAGAAAATCGTGCAAAATCTGTCTATAACTATTTGATTAGCAAGGGTATAGAGCCCGCAAGATTGTCATACAAAGGTTATGATTTTTCTGTTCCGATTGCTACAAACGATACCGAAGAAGGACGAGCATTGAACAGGAGAACAGAGTTTAAGGTGATAAGTAATAAATAATTGGAATGATGGGGTATTGTGGTATTGGAATGATGGGTGGGCAAGGCCGTTTTTGCAGACTCCAAACCTTGGACGGCTCTGCCCACCAATCATTCCATTATTCCATTATTCCAATACCCCAAAATCAGCAAAAAAAAGTATAACCAAATAAATAGAGAGCAACATGAAAAA
>JAQVGK010000410.1 GCA_028696755.1 Bacteroidales bacterium
CAAAGCTTGTTTAAGAATGTCTTTTGTGCGCATGTCGAGATGGTTGGTAGGCTCATCAAGGATCAGAAGATTATAAGGTTCGAGCAATAATTTAATCATTGCTAAACGTGTACGTTCTCCTCCCGATAATACTTTTACTTTTTTGTCGATATCTTCGCCACCAAACATAAATGCGCCCAGCAAATCTTTTATTTTAGTTCTTATCTCGCCTTTTGCAATATCATCGATAGTTTGAAAAACTGTGAGAGATTCGTCGAGTAACGAAGCTTCGTTTTGCGCAAAATAACCAATCATTGTATTGTGACCTAGGCTTAGTTTTCCGCCATGCTCAATTTCGCCCATAATAGCTTTTACCATAGTTGATTTACCCTCGCCATTTTTGCCGACAAAAGCAACTTTCTCGCCTCTGTTAACACTAAACGATGCCCCAGAAAATACTAAATGATTGTCGTAACTTTTCGAAACATTATCAGCCACAACTGGAAAGTTTCCGGAACGAGGTGCTGCTGGAAATCTAAGTCTTAGATGCGAAGAATCAACCTCATCAACTTCCAATATTTCAAGTTTTTCGAGCATACGCACTCTCGATTGCACTTGGTTTGTTTTTGAATAGGTGCCACGAAATCTTTCAATAAAATCCTGATTCTCGGCTATCATTTTTTGCTGCTCTTCATAAGCTTTCTGCTGTTGCTCGCGACGCTCCTTTCTCAGAATCAGATAATTGGAATAATTTACTTTGTAATCGTAAATCCTACCCATCGTTACTTCGATTGTCCTATTTGTAATATTGTCAACAAACGCCCTGTCGTGCGAAATTACGATTACAGCTTTTGCACTGTTTATCAGAAAATCTTCGAGCCACTGCACCGATTCAATATCCAAATGATTTGTAGGCTCATCAAGTAAAATTAAATCGGGATTCTGAAGAAGAATTTTTGCCAGTTCAATTCTCATTCGCCATCCACCACTAAATTCGCTTGTGGGACGGTTAAAATCACTACGTTCAAACCCAAGTCCTATAAGAATTTTCTCTACTTCTGCATCAAAGTTTATATCTCCCAAACCATATATCTTCTCGCTAAGCACTGATACACGCTCAATAATACCATAATACTCTTCCGATTCATAATCTGTCCTCACACCAAGCTGATGCTCAAGCTCTTCCATCTCTTTTTTCATAAGAATAAGCTGCCCAAAAGCCTGTGAAGCTTCTTCGAAAACGGTTCGGTGATCTTCGTTCATAAGATGCTGAGGTAGATATGCAATAACTGCATCAGTGGGAGCCGAAACTCTGCCGTAAGTAGGAGCCTTTGCGCCTGCCATGATTTTAAGCAAAGTCGATTTCCCAGCTCCATTTTTACCCATAAGAGCAATTCTGTCTTTTTCGTTTACAACAAAAGAAATATCTTTAAACAGCGTGGTTCCGCCAAATTCAACACCAAGTCCGTCAACCGAGATCATAAAATTAATTTTTTTCTGGGCGCAAAGATAAGAGAAAGTTTGAATGAAAAAGTGACTAGAGTGCCTAGAATGCCTAAAATGCCTAAAGTTATTGTGAACTACTTCACCACAATATTCACAATTTTCTTAGGCACAATGATAATTTTCACAATCTCTTTGCCATCGGTCCATTTTGATGTGTTTTCGTTTGCAAGAACAGCTTCTTCGATTTGTTTATTGTTAAAATCGAGTGGCAGTTCGAGCATATAACGAGTTTTTCCGTTGAATGATACCGGGTATTCGAAGCTGCTTTCGGCAGTATATGCTTCGTTATAAACCGGCCATGAAGCTTTGGTAATACTTTCGTTGTGACCGAGTAGCGACCATAACTCTTCGGCGATATGTGGCGCGTAAGGAGAAATAAGAACGCATAGTGGTTCGAGAATCTCACGTTTGTTACACTTACCAAGCTCGTTAGTACAAATCATCATACTACTTACGCCAGTGTTAAACGAAAATCTCTCGATGTCGTCGGTAATCTTTTTGATGGTATTATGCAGGATCTTTAATTCGGCTGCACTTGCTTTCTCATCGCTCACTGCAAAATCGTTGGCCTCGTTATGATACAATCGCCAAAATTTACGAATAAATCTAAAAACACCTTCTATTCCGTTCGTATCCCAAGGTTTTGCCTGCTCTACTGGACCAAGAAACATTTCGTACATGCGAAGTGTGTCGGCACCATATTTTTCAACTAAATCGTCGGGATTCTGAACATTGTGCATAGATTTCGACATCTTCTCAACTTCCCATCCGCAATGATATTTACCATCTTCGAGAATAAATTCGGCATTTGCAAATTCGGGCTGCCATTTTTTGAATTTCTCGGTGTCGAGAATATCATTATCAACAATATTTACATCAACATGCAATTTCTGCGTTTCGTATTGATCCTTAAGATTAAGAGAAACGAATTTGTTTGTTCCCTGAATTCTGTAAACAAAATTTGAACGGCCCTGAATCATTCCTTGATTTATCAATTTCTGGAACGGCTCATCTTTGGGAGTAAGTCCCAGATCAAACAGGAATTTATTCCAGAAACGAGCATATATAAGATGTCCTGTTGCATGTTCACGACCGCCTATGTAAAGGTCAACGTTTTGCCAATAATTAACCGATTCTTCAGAAACAAGTTCCCAATCGTTGTTTGGATCCATGTAACGCATATAATAGGCCGATGAACCCGCAAAACCAGGCATTGTTGATGTTTCGAGGCGATAACCGTCGAAAGTCTCCCATTTTTTTGCACGAGCCAAAGGTGGTTCACCATCTTCGGTAGGTAAATATTTATCAACTTCTGGCAATTCGAGCGGAAGCTCTTCGATGCTCAAAGCCTGCGGAACATTTTCTTTATAATAAATTGGGAATGGTTCGCCCCAATATCTTTGACGACTGAAAATTGCATCACGCAAACGGAAATTAATCTTCCTCTCTCCTATTCCTAGTTCAACGAGTTTATCGTTTACTGTGGAAATTGCTTTTTTAACTTCGAGTCCATTGATAAAATCCGAATTTATCATTATTCCTTCCTTGGAATCATAGGATTCTTCCCATTGTTCGACCGGTATTGGCTCTTCGCCTGGTTTGCTTACAACCTGAATAACAGGAAGGCTGAAATGACGTGCAAAAGCAAAGTCGCGGCTGTCGTGAGCAGGAACTGCCATAATTGAGCCTGTTCCGTAACCTATTAAAACATAATCGGCAATATAAATTGGAATTTGCTTTTTCGTAAATGGATTTATTGCAAACGAGCCTGTAAATTGTCCACTAACTTTTTTCTCAGCCATTCTTTCCACATCAGAGCGGTTTTTTGCCCAGTTAACATACTCGGTAACTTGTGCTTTGTTCTCAGGTGTTGCCAATTCGAGTGCAAGCTCGTGCTCTGGAGCTAAAACCATGAATGTAGCACCAAAAATTGTATCCGGACGCGTAGTAAATATCTCGATCTTATTTTCTCTCCCTTGTATTTCGAAAAGCATACGTGCACCTTCGCTTCTACCGATCCAGTTTGTCTGAATATCTTTTACTGGTTCTGGCCAATCAATTTTATTAAGTCCGTCGAGCAAGCGTTGAGCATAAGCAGTAATTCGAAGCGACCATTGCTTCATTTTTTTTCTTTCGACAGGATAACCTCCACGAACCGAAAAACCATCAACAACCTCATCATTTGCCAGAACAGTACCAAGCTTTGGACACCAGTTTACAGCGGTATCAGCCAAGAAAATTAAACGATAGCACATCAAAATTTCTTGCTGCTTTGCATACGGCATTAGTTTCCATTCGTTTCCACTAAATTCTTCGTGCTCGCTATGAACAGCTTTAATGTCGGCAGAGCCAG
>JAQVGK010000411.1 GCA_028696755.1 Bacteroidales bacterium
CGTAGTTCCACTTTGCAATCCCTGAGTTCCAACTGTAATGGTTGTTTGAGCAGTCAAACCGAAAATAAAAAGGAATTGTGCACAAACAAATAAAAACAAATATTTTAATCCTTTCATGATTTAATCTTTTAATAGTTCAACAATACATAAAACCTCGGAGTAACTAACACAAAGTCGCTTTTCAGAATAATCAAGTTTCGCGTATTCCTCATCACTCACAATTCTGTCGATTTTAGAATTTTTCGATTTGTAAAGTTCAGCCACAACTTTTTCGGTTAGAACTTCGTCTCCATCCGTAAGTTCGTTAATTTGAATAATCATCGGACTGATAGTTCTTACTTTTTCGGAACTAATAACTGCTCGTGGTCCTTCATTAGTTCTAGTTTCGCTAATGGTTTGATTTTCTCGACTACTCTGTGCGAAAACATCATTTGAATTAGCGATAAAAATAAAAAAGGCTAAGCAGACTAAAGGCTTAACGAACACAATTTGCGGATTTGTCAGTTTTACGAACAATCGCGACACTGATGTATTAACATCAAAAAACAAAATAATTTTCCTCATATCAAAAAGTTTTAATTTCGCTGCAAACATACCGCGCGTTGTTAAAATGGTAGGTTTTAAAATCGGAATAGAAAGTTCGGATTTATGAATTTATGATTAAAAAACTGATAAATTTAGATTAAGATGTTCTTGGCAGTGAGAGAGCTTTTACAAGCCGCAAAAGCATTGTACCGAATATATGCAACTTATCACGCTATTTTTTCAAACAGTAAAAAAAGAATGTTCTCTGTTGATATTACAGCAGCTGCAACACAGAGAAAAGAATACAATTTGAATCAGAATTGCAATAATTGCGTGGGGGTGGTGCGATAATTACACATTTGGGATTATTTGATTTAATTTTATCATTTCATTTTAATGTGGCATTAACGTAGGTCAAATTCATGAATTTGACCTACACAAATGCCATGTAAAATTGGATAAATAAATTGTATGTATTTCAATATACAGAAATCAAAACCAAAATAAAACAATTGTTGGAATCATGATAGTGAAGCAATCTGTTAAACAACCTGTATCTCAATCAAAAACACCCTAAAAATTACCACCACCTCAAATTACCTGCTCTAACAAGCATTTTCCCAATATTGGGATAGAAAATTTTGATTTTTAGGCGATTGTAGCACTGCAAGTTTTCAGATTTTTAAGGCTGTGATTTGTAGTGTTTTTCTAAATTTAAAATCCCCTTAAAAGCTGTTGGAATGAGAAGTGTAGCGTAAAAAGTTAAAACCTTGCAATGTGAACCAGTGCAAGGTTTTAATATGGGTGGCGGTGGTGTTGATAAGTTTTATTTTAACTAATCAAATCCTTTTCCAATGTTTAAAGTGTAGTACACTACCCATTCATTTTTGTCGTTTTTGGTGTAAATGTATGTATTTACATCTAAAACATGACCATTGTAAAATTTTTGCTCTGCTATTAAAACATATTTACCTGTGATATCAATTATTGGCTGGCTAAGCATTAACAAGACTTTGTTTTTAAATAAAGTATCACTTTCATATTTTTTATTGGTTTCTATTATATAAAATTTTTCATCGAGGTATTTAGATTCCCATTGTTCAGCTTGTAACAAATATTCCTGATTCCCTTTGAAAGTTACATTGTTTACAATTATTATCGAATCTTCTATACTTAATGGTGTTAGGGGTTCATCATATAAATAAACACAACCATTGTTTAGTTTATCTCGATAAAAATTGTTTAATAATTCATGTCTTTCTTTTTTTGAAAGGACAAAATTCTCAGAATCTCTTTTATTTATACATGAAGTGAAAATATAAGCAACAATAAAATATATTATTATGTAATAACTACGCATAATCAAATTCAATTATTTAAGTTCAATACCTTTGCCTGCAAAATCATCTCTCCATTTTTTTCTATCTTCTGTTGATGTAATTTTATCATAATAGCCCTGTATCTTATCTAATTCACCTTTCCTAAATAATTCTGTTGTGCCACCCCATGTCTCATCACTTACTTGTGCAAAGTAAGCCTCTAATTCTATCTCCCATTCAGGTTTCGGAGAATAAGCATAAGATCCGTTATATTTGTTTTTTACTAAATGATTTTCATAATGGTATTTTTCATGAATTAAAACGCTTTTAAGGTTTCCGGCATTATCTAGTTCAGAATGAGTATGCCCTGAAACAGTTGCAGGCGGAAGTTCAATAGTTATCCCAATATGTCTTATTTTGTTGTTATAAGGATCGATGCCAGATGACATTAAACTTTCACTTGCTTGTTGTCCAATAATATTTTCAGTTCCATCATATCCATTGGTTGATCTAGCATAAAATTTACCTATTTTAGCAACAGCTACTTTTCCATCTTCAATATTCATTCCCCAACGATATTCACTCATTAATACTGAATTTTGTGAAAATTCGCTTTGTACTGATATTGGAATATGAACAACGTTTTTCCCTAAATAAAGGAGGTTCTCTTGATATTTATTCACTAATTCATCAACCTTTTCTTGTGGAATAATTCTTATATAATCTGTTCTACTATTATCACGGTACAAAAACTTACCGTTTGAAGAAAAATAATCGTCATCTCCTAATGGGTCAATTCTGGCAACAGGATTATTGCTAAATGCATGATACGAACTTAACCAAGGCTTATCCACTGGGTCAATATTCCATCTCCTTCCAATCCTCGCATCATATTCCCAAAACATTGCAGTATAAACGCTTCCAGTTTGTCCAGTTACTTCGTCATCTTTCTCCTGTCCGTTAAAACCAAACAAGTAGGAACTACACAAAGGTTTTGAACTTATTTTTGTGGTCAGTTCTTCCCCAAAAGTGTTTTTTTGCGGTTCAAAGTCTTGTTCTAATATGTCTAATCGTATGCAGCCCAAAAAAAATAAATTTTACTTACCAAAAATACAAAAAAATATGATTCTGATAATATAAGAATGAAAAAAAACCGCTTAAAAACGGTTTTTTATCTTTTGGTTTGCGATTTATGAGCAAAAACTAAATTTTGTTTAGTATATGGGTGTAAATTTGGGTGCTGTCGAGGCTGCTATGTCCTAAAAATCGGCTTATATTTTCAATGCTCATGCCGTTTTGTAGTAAATGGGTGGCGATACTGTGGCGCAAGATGTGTAAAGTTAGTTTTTTTGCTCTTGTTTGCTCATTTTCGGTTGATTGTTGAAGCTCTTGTAATATTCGGTTTAGTGTTCCTGTGGTGTATAAAAAAAGTCGGTTGTGTTTTGCTGTTTGCAAGTTCCTAAAGTTGTAAATATAGTGTTCAAGTGCTTTTAAAACTTGGTTATTTATCGGGATTATTCTGTCTTTGTAGTTCTTGCCTTGCCTTATAAATATTGTTTTTTTATCAAAGTCAACATCTTTTATTTGTAGGTTCTGCCCTTCGGTTCTACGCAAGCCACAAGCATAATAAAGCACAAAAATAAGTTTTAATTGTTCTTGCTTTGCTTCCTGATCTGTGATTGTAAACTCCTGATAAGTGTTTTTTATGTTGGCTTGCAGTTCCTTAATTTCTTGTTGTGTAAATGGTTGTATGTTGTTTATTCGTGTCCACTTGTCGGGCTTTATTCTGTAATTTATCGGACTTGGTGCGCTGTCCATTCCCATTTGGTGCAGGAACTCTAAAAATTTATCTATTGCCATAAAATTATGGTTCAGATGTGCAACACTTAAACCGCCTGTTCTGCGCTTGTTTGGTCTGGTTTCTAAATGGTTTATGTAAGTGTAAATATTGGCTGTTTTTAGTTGGGTTATATAATTGATATTTTGA
>JAQVGK010000412.1 GCA_028696755.1 Bacteroidales bacterium
CCCATAAGCTCGGCATCCCAAACAACCGAATTGCCAAAACATACAACTGTATCGGCAAAATCGTTTACATCTGGATAAAACACCCTAATATCATCGCTACTCTCAAAGCCAAAAATATCAGTAACTGTTACCGAATAAACCCCCGGCCTATTTACATGAATTATACTATCGGTTTCGCCAGTACTCCACTCATACGATGTAAACCAAGGTTTGTATGCTGTGGTAATTGCGGTGTCGCAGAATCCGTAGGGGATGCGGATGTCGTAACCCAAATTTACTGGAGGGAAATACTTGTCGTGGAGGTAACGCTCTACCATTTGACGATCAGTATCAGAAAGAACGGTGTCGTAGAAGATGATTTCGGCGATGTCGCCTTTAAAATAGCCCCCAAGCTGTTGCCCTCCAATTTGCGAATTGACATTTAACGTTGAGGTTGCCGAACCATTCGCAACTGGCATGCTGTTTACATAAAGTTTTAAATTGTTAGCAATACCACTATTGGTCGCAGAAATTATTGAAAAGTTGTTTGAAGTAATGCTTTGATTTGCATTTGTTCCTGGGTTTATGAAATGCGTAAATTTTCCTAAACCTTCAAAGTTAAAAATTAGTAAAGTCCTTCCATTTTGACTTGCTGCATATTGACTGAAAACAGTTGAGTTATTAGTAGTTTTGGTATTCTTACAAATAAAAAAATACGAAAAAATTGCATCAGATTGTAAAATATTTGTTTGAAAATCCATAAAGTCATTAGTTCCATCAAAACGTAGTGTTGGCAAATTATTTATTACACTATCTACTAACAATGGTTTATTCGTAGAACTATTTTGGGTTAACAAGTTGCCATTAGGACTTCTATCCAACCATTGATCCACATAGTTATCGGTTGCATTTACGCCATAATCAGAACTTAGCCAAACTTTCAATTTTGGAAATATTGTAGAATTAAAAAAAGAGATTTGCGAGATGTCTGAATAAACGAAGATATGGCATGGGTTAAAAGCTAAAACACGCCAAAATATTGTATCATAATTGTCTTCAAAAATGTAATCAAATGTAGAATTATAAATGTTTTCCGATTCAAATAGAATTTCTGAGAAAGAATAATCTAGAGAGAATTGAATTTTATAAAAAATAGCATCAGTACTAGGATTCCACGAAAAATTAAATTGCATGTCACTAGTTATGGTGTTATCTGTTGGGGACACTAAACTAACACCCGTTGGAAGATTATACGAGTCAGAAACTGTAATCTCATGATTAATACTACTTTGACATCCATTATCGATTTCAAGGACAAAAAGGACATTGTAGCTGTCGACGGTGGAAAATGTATAGGCAAAATTTTCTGAATTTGATTGTAATACACCGTCTACATACCAATTGAAAACACTAACTTCAGTATTATCTGGAATAGTATAATCTGGAATAAAAGATAGTTCTACCTCATTACATGCTGGCAAATTTGCAAATGATACGCTTGGCGTTTCAAGTATTTCTATTTCAAAATCAAATGAATTTTCACAACCTGAAAAAGCTTCAACAAAAAGTTCAATATTTTGAGTACCAACATTTTCAAAAACCCATTCTGCATTTTGAGTGAAAAGAGTATCGTTCCCATTAATGATCCATTTCCATGAAGCAATATCGGCCTGAGGAGTTGAATTGTCAATAAAATGAGTAGTTTCACCAAAGCAAATATTTTCGACAATATATCCCGGTGTTGGTGCAGAGCCAACAATTGTAACATAAATTGAATCGCTTGCAGCACATCCGTTTATGTTTTCAACTACGATTTTTTGCCAGCCACTTTCATTTACAGTTTGTATAGGGTTTGTATTGCCATTAGCTGTCCACAAAAATGAGCTACAAAGTTCTGCGCCCTCGAATAAAGAAATAGTATTGCCAGAGCATAATGAGGTGTCGTTGCCAAGCAAAATTTTATTTTTAAAGCTGTCCACTGCAACAGAAAAAAATACAGTATCAAAGCATCCAAAAGAATCTTCTATTCGCAGCCAGTAATCCCCTGCATCTTTATAATATTTTGAAGGTTCGGTGCCGGCATCAGACCACAAGTAATCATAGCTACCAACCAGTTCAGGCTCATATAGCACAGAATCGCCAAGGCAAATGCTTGTGTTTTGGATATTTGGATTTGGGAATTGGACGCTTATGGTATCATATCTCAAACGGCCAAAAATATCCGTTGCCTGAACCCAATATTGACCTGTTTGATTTACATAAATAGTATCGTTTGTTTCGCCAGTTGACCATTGAATATCGGTAAAACTTACATCAATCACCAAAGCTGTATCACAAAACCTATCATCAACATTTATATCATCGCCTAAATACAAAGTAGCTGAATATTTATCCATAAGATATAATTCAACGCTATCTTGCGAAAGATTATCAAGAGGCGAATCATAAATTAAGATTTCAGCGATTTCACCCCCAAAATAATTTGCAAATTGTTGCCCGCCTAACTGAGAATTAATTGATTGAATTGCTGTTGCTGTTCCTTGAACCTTTTGTAACCCATTTTCAAACAACCTTAACCCAGATGTAGCGCCATTGTTGGTACAAGACAATATAAAGAACTCGCTGCTGCTGAAATTAAACAAAGCACTACCATCTGGTAATGTTACATGTGTGCATCTATTTGTAGCTTGAAAATTAAAAACAATAAGAGTCCGCCCAGCTTGACCAGCAGAATATTGAGAAAACATTGTTGAATTTAATGTTGTTTTTGTGTTTTTACATACGAAGAAATATGAAAAATTAGCGTCTGTAGGCAAAATATTTGTCGAGTAATTCATAAAATCATTAATAGCATCAAATTTAATAGAGGCATGGTTGTTTATTGATGAATCAACTTTTAACGGCATATTTGCTAAAGTACCCTGTGTAATATGATTATTGTTGCCACTGTAGTCAAGTAATTGAGTAACATATCCTGTTGATAATATTGCACTATCTGCAATGTACCAACCAATTAAATTATCTGTTGGTATTTGAGCGTAAGCAAAAAGATTTGCAGTAAGAGTAGTTACAATTATAATAAAAATCTTTTTCATTTCGAGATTATTTAAGCAAATATAAGGAAAAAATAAGAAGAAAGAGAAAAGAGAGAAGAATTTTTAGGGCGAGTTTTTTTGGTTACGGGTTTGGAAAGGTTTCGGGTTACTTTAGTTACGAGTTTCGGGTTACTTTAGTTTCGGGTTGGAAAAAGTTTCGAGTTTCGGGTTATTTTAGTTACGGGTTTCAAGTTTATTGACTTCGTCGAGGGCTGCGCCGTTCGCTATCGCTCATTTCGAGTGCGCTCAATGCATCGCATGAGCTCGCTTACTTCGAGAGCCTCAGCACAAGTCGCTCGGTTCGGGTTGCGAGTCTCGGGTTGTCTCACTTGCGCGAGGGTAGAAAAAAGTTACGGGTTGTTTTAGTTTCGGGTTATTTTAGTTTCGTGTTTCGGGTTACTTTAGTTTCGGGTTGGAAAAAGTTTCGAGTTTCGGGTTATTTTAGTTACGGGTTGCTCGCTAGCGCGAGGGTTTCGGGTTGCGAGTTAATTTAGTTTCGGGTTACTTTAGTTTCGGGTTGGAAAAAGTTTCGAGTTTCGGGTTACTTTAGTTACGGGTTTCGAGTTGTTTTAGTTTCGGGTTAGAAAAAAGTAAGTAGTAAGTAGAAAATAGTAGGTAGCGGTTAGGTGTGAATTATAAAACAGGGTTTAAGATTTTCTTCGGTTATGAGATTTTTAGAATAGAAGTGTTACTCAAATTTTTATTAGTTTTGCAAAAAAGCAATTATGATAATTTATCAACACT
>JAQVGK010000413.1 GCA_028696755.1 Bacteroidales bacterium
CAGTAACCGGATCGGTGGCCATAAACACCATACCAAATGCAAATCCGCCTAGCATGAGATGTTGAAACCAAGGAACTTCCATTGCAGGATTGACAGCAGTTGCGTTTAACAACAAGCCCATAGCTGTACCACCGAGCAGGACAGTAAGCATTACTCTCCAGCTACCAACGCCAGAAAATAATAGCACTGCTGCACCTAGCAAAATTGCCAAAACCGATGTTTCACCAACAGAGCCAGGTATTGTACCAAGAAACATATTCCAATTTGATACACTGTTTCCTAAGCCATCAACAAAGCTGGATGCTCCATTTGCGGCCTGTGCAAGCAAAGTCTCACCGGAGTAACCATCGATTACACCTGTTCCCTTAGCCATACCTCCTACCCATACTTTATCTCCAGTCATCCATGCAGGATAAGCGAAGAATAAGAATGCACGAGCGGTAAGGGCTGGATTAAGAATATTCATTCCTGTTCCACCAAAAACTTCTTTACCAATAATTACCGAGAATGCAACTGCAATAGCAAGCATCCACAAAGGAATATCAACTGGGACAATCAAAGGAATGAGCATTCCTGTTACCAAATAACCTTCGTTTACCTCATGCTTACGAAACTGTGCAAATGCAAATTCAATTGCCAATCCAACACCGTAAGAAACGACCAGTAATGGTAAAACTTTAAGCAGTCCGTAACCTATCATAGGAAAAAATTCCTGAGCCTGTCCGGTTGCAATAAAGTGTTGAAGACCAGTATTATAAATTCCAAAAAACAATGCCGGCATTAATGCAATCAGTACCATAGTCATTGTTCGCTTCATATCCACTGCATCGCGAATATGAGTACCTTTTCTTGTTACCTTATCGGGAACAAATAAAAATGTCTCAAACGCATCAAAGGTTGAGTGCAGAAAATGCAGTTTCCCACCCTTTTCAAAGTTTGGCTTAATTTTGTCAACTTGTTTTCTTAGAAATTTCATCTTTACAAATTTATTTTATGCCATTTCTTTTCTTAATAAATCTAAACCATCACGCAACACTTCCTGTATATCATTTTTTGATGTACACACGAATTCGCATAGTGCAAGATCCTCTTCAATAACCTCATAAATTCCCATCTGTTCCATTTTGTCAATATCATTTGCCAAAATTGCTTTAATCAACAATTGAGGATAAATATCGAGAGGACAAACTTTTTCGTACTCGCCAGTAACAACATAAGCTCTGTGTCCACCGTGCAAATTTGTATCAAGTTCAAACTTTCCTATTGGCAAAATGCCTGATAAAAAGGTTCCTGAGTTTGAGAATTTTTTAAATCCAGGAAGCACCCATCCAAACATCTCATATTTATTTCCTTCGGGAATAACACTAATCATCGAATCCTTAATTCCTAAATATGGACTTTTAGTAATATCTGTTCCAGTTAAAACGTTGCCACTAATAATTCTGAAGTCTTCAGCAATATTAAATTCCCCTTTAATGCTTGACATATCAGCACCTGCAACAATTTTGTAATAAGCTGGAGATTTAATGACAGAACCTGTAACTGCAATAAGTCTTTCTGGTAAATATTCCCCATTAATTAATAGGTGTCCAAAAATTGCTAAATCGGCGGCATCAATTGTCCAAACAATTTCGCCTTTATTTAATGGCTTGATTTTATTGATATGTGTACCTGCCAGACCTGATGGATGTGGACCTTCGAAATAGTTAATTTCAGTTTTCCCAGTATTTGGAATAATATTAGCAAAGCTCGAAGACTTTTTAAGATTACAATAAACTTTTCCATCGGTTAAAACAGATATAAACTCCAAAGCCTTCTTTAGTTCGGCATCTTTTTCTTTGAGGATAAATTCATAATCAGGGGCTAAAGGAGCCGAATCGAAGAAATTTACAAATATATCTCTTGGCAAATCTTCTGGATTTGCCACAATACCATAGGGACGCTGAGTAATAAAGCTTATTAAGCCTGTTTCGGAGAGAAATTGCTGAGCGATTTTCTTTTCAGAAAATAACTGCGGTATGATATCGAACTTTATTGCATCATCGCCAGATTTTTCGATAAGAATTTCTAGAATTTTTCTTTTTTCACCACGAACAATTTCCTTAATTTTTCCGGCGACAGGAGACGCAAATGTAAGTTGTGGATTGTATTTATCAAAAAATACTATTTCACCTCTCTTCACAATCTCGTCTTCTTTAAGCTTAAGTTTCGGTGTAATCCCCTTGAAATCGTCGGGACGTAGAGCAAATATCGCGGAATTAATTTCTCCAGCAATTTTGATTTCTGCTTGCCCTTTAATCCTGATATCAAGTCCTTTACGAATTTTGAAAGTTTTATTCATTCGTTATGCTTATTTTATTGAACGTTTACTAAACAATAAACCAAAAATAATGTTTATGCCCGAATAAAAAAAATTTTATTGATTTTTATCATGTAATTTGCTTATGATAAATGTCATAAAAAAAAACGACACCAAAATTGATGTCGTTTAGTAAATATTACATTCCTGGAGGAGGAGGTGGCGGAGGTGGTGGTACTGCACCGAACAGGTTGAATAATTCAGGAACCTGTGCAGCAGGAAGCCAACCGGCCATACCTTGCTTCCAAACAAGAGTTTCTTTAGTAAATGTTCCCATTTGTACCATTTGACGCAAAACGTTTAAATCGAATGGACCAGCTTGCGCGCCATTAACAGCGGTAAAAAAAGCTGCTGCCTGTGGCATAGGTGGAGGCATAGCACCAGCCTGTTGCTGTTGTTGCTGATTAGGATTCATTCCTTGATTCATTGCGTTCATCATTGATCCAGCCATAGCGAAACCCATACCCATTCCCATTCCTTCGGAAGCTCCTCCTCCGCCTGGATTTGTTGCAGCAGCTTCCATAGCATTTGCAGCTTGGAACTGAGTATATTGATTCATATTGCCGATGATACCCATGCTCGAACGTTTATCGAGAGCTTCTTCGACATTTGGTGGTAAGCTAATGTTAGAAACAAGGAATTTAGTCATATCAAGACCGTATTCTTTGTACTCATCAATGATAACACCAGCAATTTTAGATGAAAACTCGTTGTAATTCGAAGCCATATCCAAAACTGGAATTTTTGCTTCGCCAACAGCATCGGTAAAACGAGTAATAATGATGTTTCTTAATTGATTAGTAATTTGTTCGGTAGTAAAATCACCGTCAGTACCTACTACGTCGCGGATAAATTTAGCTGCATCAGTAACTCTAAATTCGTAAACGCCAAAAGCACGAATACGCACAGGACCAAATTCAGGATCGCGGAGCATAACAGGATTTGGTGTTCCCCATTTATTATCGAGGAATTTCTTTGTGTTTACAAAGTAAACTTCAGCCTTAAACGGAGAATTAAAGCCATGTACCCAACCTTTCAGAGTAGAAAGAATAGGCATGTTTTGAGTTTGAAGGGTGTACATTCCGGGTTGAAAAACATCGGCAATTTGACCTTCGTTAATAAAAACAGCAACCTGCGATTCACGCACGGTTAGCTTTGCTCCCATTTTAATTTCGTTCTGATATCTTTCAAAACGGTGAACTATAGTATCATTCGATGGATCAAGCCATTCTATGATATCAATGAATTCGTTCTTTAGTTTGTTTAATAATCCCATAGTTTATTTTTTATTAGTTTTTCAAGTTCAACAATATGATCGTTTAAAGATATAAAAATAGCATTTATTTTGTTTTGATAATCAAAATTAAGATTTTTTTCTGATGATTTTTTTTCAACAATCTGAAGTTCGGCCGCAATATTGTCAAAACCAAGAACACCTGCCGCACTTTTAAGTT
>JAQVGK010000414.1 GCA_028696755.1 Bacteroidales bacterium
ATTTGCAATTTTAACATACTCGCTAAAAGAAAAAGTGCAAAGCAATTTCTTCTTTTAACGAGGATCCACTGCCTGTCCCGATTTATCGGGTAGCCTTTGGCTCGGGACCGATTACAAATATTTACCGACCACCGCTTACCGCTTACCGCTTACCGACCACCGCTTACAGCTTACCGCTTACCACTTATCGACCACCACTTACCGATCACCGATTACCGATTACCGCTTACCGATCACCGACCACGGTTCCTGAGCGAAGTCGAAGGACCGCTTACCACTTACCGACCACCGCTTACCGACGTACCGCTTACCCTACTTATATTCCATCACAAAAGCATTCGAAAAATAAAAATGCAATTGCACTCCAATAACCTGATATCTTTTGTTAAAACTTCCATAAATCGAAGTTCCAATTCCAAGATCGTAAAAATATTTGAACGTCATTTGGATTTCGGTATGTGCACCAAGCTGATAATTCAACTTGGATTCGGTTGAACTTACTGGCACCAGCGAAGAGGCAAATGAAGGTCCAATAAAAAATGAGAAATTATACCAACGGTCTTCGAATCGCAAACCAGCGCCAGCATATAAATCGTTTAGTCGTTCCATTGTTCTTGGTGATGAAAGAATAAACTGAGGGCTAGAATGATGCCAACCAACATTAAAGTACATTGCCCTGAACCTATGATGATACGCTAACGAAAGATTCTGCTGATTAAATTCGCCACTATTAATGTGATATCCCATTCCATAAGCAGCCGTAAACCAATTGCTACCAGTCTTGTAAATCTTTCCGTCGTATTTTACTTCGGGAAACATTTTCTCCCATTTAGTCAAGGGACGCGTTGAATGAGGAGTGTTTCCGTCCTGAGCAAACAACCCCGCAGAAACGCAGAAAAGACTAAGAAAAGCTAATAATAATTTAAGCATTATACTCATTTTAAAAAGAACAAATATAGTAAAATTTTGTAATCTTACGATAAAACATTACAACTTGTACAGAGTTTATCGAAGCTCACACTCCTAAACAAACGAATGAATTTATGAAATATTATTTTGTATTTTTAAAGAAATCCCCCTCACCCCTTTTTCTCCTCGTGGTAATCCTGCTCGGTGTTTACTTCCCAGATATTTGATTTGTCGGTTCTGCCTTCTACGATATTTTGCACTGCCGTAATTGCTGTTAGCATTGAGTGATCCGAGTTATTGTAGCGATGCATACCACTACGACCAATAAGATACAAATTTTGAATACTGTTAAAATATTCTTTGACTGTGTCGAACCTATCATAAGCACCAAAATAAACGGGATATGTATCTTCGATTTTAATTATCGTGCTATCAATAACATCAGATTCTTCGATAATTGCAGTTTTTACAAGTTCCGAAATCGACATTTTTATAAAGTCATCATCTGGGGTATTCCACATTTCATCATGAGGGTCACAAAAGTATTCCAGACCAAGCCACACTTTCGATTCATCATCAATCATAAAAGGACTCCAGTTGTTAAAAACCTGAATTCGACCAAGTTTCACATCCTTTTCCTGCATATAAATCCAGTTGTCGGGAATAAGATTGTTTAAAGTTTTTATTTCGGTTTCGTTCTTTATCTTGAGCTTATCCAACAGAAGCCCGACAGTTATAAAATTTCGGTGCAACAAACCATTGGCAATTTTTCTTACATCTTGCGGAATAACGTTAAACGAATTTGCTAGATTTTTTACCGAAGTAGTGCTAAAAACATAATCGTAGGTTTCGGTTTCGACCATTGATGTTGCAAGATTTGTTGTTGAAACAGAAAATTTACCATCACCCAAAATCTCTATGCCATTAAAAACAGTATTCATTTTAATTTGGGCTCCTTTTTCTACAATCAAATTGGCAACATGCTCCCACAACTGTCCAGGACCAAATTTTGGGTATAAAAATCTGTCGATAAGGCTGGTTTCTTTATTTTTCTGCTTAATATCAGATGATTTGCCAGCAAAAATACTTTTTATGTAGTGAACAATAACTTTAGTAACTGACAAACCTTTAATTCGCTGTGCGCCCAATTCGGCAGATAATTCGGTGCAGGATTTTCCCCATACTTTTTCGGTATAATCCTTAAAAAACGTAAGATAAAGTTCTTTTCCAAATCTGTTAATAAAGAAATCTTCGAGGCTTTTCTCATTTCTTATCTTAAAAATTCTTGAGTAAAGGTAGCTGAATCCAATTTTTACAATTCGTAAAAAACCAAGATTTCTAATTGTATTCGCATTTAAACTAACAGGATAATCGAAAAAACTGCGCAAATAATAAATTCTTGACAGTCTGTCGCGAGTTAGAAAAACATTATCTTCTAAAAGATTCCATTTCTGATTTTTAGCAACTTTTTCGGGCGCATCCATCGTAGTAAATAACCCCTGCCAATAATCCATAATGATATCAGATTTGGAGAAGAAACGATGTCCGCCAATATCCATGCGATTTCCCTTATAGTTTACTGTTTTGGAAATACCGCCAATATCGCTGGTTTTCTCAATAACAGTCGGAATAATATCAGTTTTCCGCAATAATTCAAGTGCAGCAGTTAAACCTGCTGGCCCAGCTCCTATTATCAGCGCTTTTTTTGTCATAGAGTCGGTAAAATTAGAAAAATATGTAATATAAATTGATTGTTCTTCGATAAAACTTTTTTCAAATCTCTGCATGAATTGAAATCTCGAGCTTACAACAATTATGCTTCGAGGCTTGCAGCCTATTTTTCATTGATCTTAGTCATTATGAACAAAGGGCTAATTCTTTCACTTATAAAGCATTTTGCCTTGTTACTCGCAGTGCTCGCTCCAAGTTTTTTTTTGAACGCGAATTGACGAATTTTGCTGACGCCTATATCATTGTATGGCGTAAGCAAAATTCGCTAATTCGCGTTCTATTTTAATCAGGCGTCAGCAAAAATAGGTCTCATTTGCGACACTCTTAGCCGACAATAATGATTAAAAACATAAAAACTCAAAAAAGAGGATTAATTATTGTAAATAGAATACGATATTTTCTAATTTTACAAAAAATTTAATAAAATGAAAACAACTGTATTTTTTGCTGCAATATTATTTTTCAGCACAGCATTATTTGCACAAGAGAAGAAAAATGAAGAACCTGCAAAAACAGAGAAGCCTACATCTATTATTTTTAAATCAACCGTTTACGATTTTGGAAAAATAGAATATGGTTCTGATGCCATTGCTGTTTTTGTTTTTAAGAATGTAACAAAAAAGCCTATTAAGCTCACAAATGTAAAAACCTCTTGCGGTTGTACTGCTGCTGATTGGCCAAAGGATGAAATTGCAAAAAAGAAAAAACAAAGAATATCAGTTACTTATGATTCTAGAAGAATGGGAAGCTTCAATAAAACTATTTATGTTTACATCGAAGGCCAAGACAATCCAATTCAACTAGAAATTAAAGGTGAAGTAGTTAAAACCGAACCAGAAAGCACAACACCTTCAGATGGAAGCCAATCAAATACTTCAAGTCCATCAGATGGAACTAACGGAAAGAGTCAGGTTAAAAATGAAAAGAATCAGACAATGAAAGCTAGCGATCCAGCATTACAAAATCCTGAAAAGAAGCCAGCTGGAAACATTGAAAAATCAAACAAAAAATAATATACCATGCCAAAAATCTCAGACAAAGGGATGGCAATGCCATCATCACCTATTCGCAAATTAGTTCCTTATGCCGAAACGGCAAAAAGTAAAGGAGTAAAAGTTTATCACCTCAATATCGGCCAACCAGATATTAAAACTCCTGAAGTAGCTCTTGAA
>JAQVGK010000415.1 GCA_028696755.1 Bacteroidales bacterium
CTAAATTTAAAGTTCTGCAAGAGGAAAGAATTATTCAGCAGCAGGCAGCTTATGAGAATCAGCAAAAGTTGATTAACGAAACCGAAAAGTTTATTGAGAGATTCAGATATAAAGCAACAAAAGCAAATCAGGTTCAATCAAGAATTAAACAGCTCGACAAGCTCGAAAGACTAGAAGTTGATGATTTAGATGCCGCTGCAATGAATATCAAATTTCCACCAGCACCACGTTCGGGCGATATTGTGGTTGAGGCTGTGGAATTAAGCAAAAGTTATGGCCCTCGCTTGATTTTAAAAGATATTGATCTGGTTATTGAACGTGGCGAAAAAGTTGCTTTTGTTGGCAGAAATGGTGAAGGAAAAACTACTTTATCGAGAGTTATTATCGGCGAATTGGAGTATGATGGCAAGCTTAAGATTGGTCATAATGTTAAAGTTGGATATTTTGCTCAGAATCAGGACGAACTTTTAGATCCAGATTTAACCGTTTTTGAAACTCTCGATAAAATTGCCGTTGGCGATATTCGCACAAAAATCAGAGATATTCTGGGCTCGTTTCTTTTCTCTGGTGAAGATATTGACAAGAAAGTCAAAGTACTTTCGGGAGGCGAGCACTCACGATTATCGCTTGCAAAATTGCTTCTCGAACCTTATAATGTTTTGGTTTTGGATGAGCCTACCAATCACCTCGACATGCGTTCGAAAGATATTCTTAAACAAGCCTTGGTAAAATTTGATGGCACTTTAATTCTTGTTTCTCACGACAGATATTTTCTGGATGGCTTGGTAAACAAGGTTTACGAATTCAAAGAAACAAAAATCAGACAGCACGTTGGTGGAATTTATGATTTTTTGCGACGAAAGAAAATCGAAAGCATGAAAGAAATCGAAGCGAAAGATAAAATAGTGGCATCGGCCAATAAAGAAAAAGTATCTGATAACAAGATTCAGTATTTGGAACGAAAAGAAGCCGAGAGAAAGCGAAGAAGCATCCAAAACAAAATTGATAAAGCCGAAAAAGAAATCGAAAGATTGGAAAAAGAAATTGCAACTTTAAACAATCTTTTATCAAATCCTGGCGATATGGATGCTGATAAGACCAATGTAGTTTTTAATATGTACACAAAACTTAACCAAGAGCTCGAAGAGCAAATGCTTTTATGGGAAACAGCATCGGCCGAACTCGAAGATTTTGAAAGCAGTCTTGGATAAAATTAAAGTGAATAACTTCTGAACATATTTATTAAAATCGGATTAATAATAAAATTGTATTCACTATATTTGTAAGCAAAACAAATTAACATGGAGAAAATCAAATTAGAGGTTCTTGGGCTATCCTACAGTCAA
This sequence comes from Bacteroidales bacterium, assembly GCA_028696755.1. The sequence goes on from JAQVGK010000415.1 coordinate 1,347, forward strand.
ACTCAGGCAGGAGCTTATGCATTGATTTTATCCGTTAATCAAAGTGATGAGAGAATTCCGATAATTATTGGTGGATTCGAAGCACAAAGCATCGCTATTCAACTCGAAAATCTTAAACCACCAAGGCCATTAACGCATGATTTGTTCAAAACTGTTGCCACTGATTTTGAAATAAACTTAAAGGAAGTTTTCATTTATCGTTTAGAAGAAGGCATCTTTTACTCGAGGTTATATTTTGAAAAAGATGGTGCAACCAAGGCGGTAGATTCGCGCACATCTGATGCAGTTGCTCTTGCTTTACGATTTGGCTGTCCGATTTATACAACGACCGAAATTGTAAGTAAGGCCGGAATTGTTCTTAAAATTACTGATGATAATCGTGAAGATGACGACACATCAATATTAAAAACAAGTCCATCGTCGAGTCCATCGGGATATAGAAATTATACAGTTGAAGAGCTTGAATCTCTTATGGATGAAGCCATTCGTAACGAGGATTATGAAAAAGCATCTCTTATAAGGGACGAAATTCAAAAGAAAAAGAATAGCCTGTAAATATTTCATTTACAAAACACTTTACTATTAACAATTTTTATGAAACAATATCTTGATTTACTAAAGCATGTAAAAGAAAACGGTACGATAAAAAAGGATCGTACTGGAACGGGTACAAAAAGCGTTTTCGGTTACCAAATGCGATTTGATTTGTCGGAAGGATTTCCATGTGTTACAACAAAAAAGCTACATTTGCGCTCGATTATTCACGAATTATTGTGGTTTTTAAAAGGCGATACCAATGTAAAATATCTACAAGACAATGGTGTTAAGATTTGGGACGAATGGGCTGACGAGAACGGTGATTTAGGACATGTTTACGGCTATCAGTGGAGGTCGTGGCCAGCAGCCGATGGTGGAACAATTGATCAGATTACAAATTTGATTAATGGTCTTAAAAACAATCCTGATTCGCGCCGACATATTGTTAGTGCGTGGAATGTTGCCGACATTGATTATATGGCGCTACCACCTTGCCATAGTTTTTTCCAGTTTTATGTAGCAGAAGGAAAACTATCTTGCCAGCTCTATCAGCGAAGTGCAGATCTATTTCTTGGAGTTCCATTTAATATTGCCTCCTATGCACTCTTAACGATGATGGTGGCACAGGTTACGGGATACGAGCCTGGCGATTTTATTCACACTTTTGGTGATGCGCACATATATCTTAATCATTTTGAGCAGGTTGACCTGCAGTTGAGTCGTGAGCCAAGAAAACTTCCACAAATGAAAATAAATACTGAAATAAAGGATATTTTTGGCTTTAAATACGAAGATTTTGAATTAGTTAATTACGATCCGCATCCTCATATAAAAGGAGAAGTATCGGTATAAAAAATGAGTTTATGAGTTTATCAATAATTGTAGCGATAGCGCAAAATAATGCAATAGGCAAAAACAATGATCTTCTGTGGCATATTTCGGGAGATTTAAAAAGATTTAAGCAAATAACAAGCGGTAATGCTGTTATAATGGGTCGTAGAACATTCTTCTCATTACCTAATGGAGCATTGCCAAATCGCAGGAATATTGTTATTACCGATTGTCATGAGGATTGCTGCCCGGGAGCAGAAAAGGTTGGAAGTATTGAGGAAGCAGTTCAATTGTGTGATCCAGCAAAAGAAAACTTTATTATAGGTGGTGGAATGATTTACTCACAGTTTTTGCCTTTATCCGATAAGATTTATCTTACAGTTGTTCATCGTGATTATGATGCGGATGTGTTTTTCCCTGAGATTAATTATGATGAATGGAATGTTGAGATTGAGTCGGAGCATAAGGAACATGATCCTCCTTTTTCGTATTTGATACTGACGAGAAAATAATGAAATCGGGCTTTGAGCCTGATTTTTTTTTGATAATGGCATGGGTATATTCAAAAAAAAACTCTGACCATAATTGATCAGAGTTTTAAAAAGAATGGCGGCGACCTACTCTCCCACAATACGCAGTACCATCGGCGCAGATGAGCTTAACTTCCGAGTTCGGAATGGGATCGGGTGTTTCCTCATCGCCATAGCCACCTAAAGATTTTCAATATTGTTAACGATTGAGACTGCACACAAACAGAATAGAATTTTGTAAAAAGCTTTCGGGTAATTAGTACTGCTCGGCTTTGACATTACTGCCTTTACACCTACAGCCTATCAACGTCATAATCTCTAACGACCCTTAAAGGAAACCTCATCTTGAGGCGAGCTTCGTGCTTAGATGCTTTCAGCACTTATCTCTTCCAAACGTAGCTACCCTGCGCTGCAGCTGGCGCCACAACAGGTACACCAGAGGTTTGTCCAACACGGTCCTCTCGTACTAATGTCAGGTCCTCTCAAGTTTCCAACGCCCACGACAGATAGGGACCGAACTGTCTCACGACGTTCTGAACCCAGCTCGCGTGCCACTTTAATGGG
>JAQVGK010000416.1 GCA_028696755.1 Bacteroidales bacterium
TACAACATTTGGGCAGTTAATAATATTGATGCTTATCCAAATTGGTGGTCTGGGGATAATGACGTTTGCTAGTTATTTTGCATATTTTTTTAGGGGCAGCGCATCGTTTCATAATCAACTGGCATTACAAGATATGACCAGTACCGAAAGAATAGGAGAGGTGTTTGCGGTATTAAAGCGTATTTTATTTCTTACATTTCTTATCGAAGGACTTGGTGCTTTGTTAATTTTTTATTCGGTTGGAACTTCTGTTGGAGGCGATTTAGCTGATAGAGTTTTCTTTTCTGTGTTTCATGCAATATCAGCATTTTGTAATGGTGGCTTTTCAATTCTATCAAATGGACTTTTTGAGCCAATTGTGAAGTTTAATTACCCGCTTCAATGGATAATCGCATGTTTAATTATATTAGGTGGATTGGGATTTCCAATTATTTTTAATCTGTTCCGATATATTTCCACCATTGTTACAAACAGATTACGCAAGCTGTTTACCAAAAAGCCAGCAATTCACCTACCTTGGATTGTAAATATTAATACTAGAATTGTAATCATTACAACTTCAATTTTGCTAATAGTGGGTTGGCTTTTCTTTTTCTTAAGCGAATATAATCAAACTTTGTCGGATCATCAATTGTTTGGTAAAATTTCGGGGGCATTCTTTACATCTGTTACTACTAGAACAGCAGGGTTTAACTCTATCGACTTTGCTGCTATGGGCATTCCAGCAACTCTTCTTGTGATATTTTTGATGTGGGTTGGTGCATCTCCTGCTTCGACAGGAGGCGGGATAAAGACAAGTACATTGGCAGTTGCCGTATTAAATTTCTTTAGTCTTGCCAAAAACAGGACTAAGATTGAGATTTTTAAACGGGAAATTGCAGTTTCAAGTGTGCAACGAGCTTCGGCGATAATTATGCTTTCAATCTTTGTGATTGGAATTGCAGTTATTCTATTGTCATTCACTGATCCAGATAAAGGGTTGCTAAATCTGGTTTTTGAAACGGTTTCGGCTTATGCAACTGTTGGCTTAAGTCGTGGGATAACATCAGGATTAAGTGAGGCTGGTAAGATTATTATTATGATTACAATGTTTATTGGAAGGGTAAATATGCTTACTATTCTGACTGCTTTTTTCAATAAGTTTTCATCTCCGGCATATAAGTATCCATCTGAAACTATTTTGATAAATTAGTAGCGATGTAATAATTGAAGATTTTTGAAAGGAATTAATTGTTATAAACAATTAATTATGGACACTATGTCGCATGCAACAATAGCGGCTGTTTCGGTGCGAAGACGGCTATTACCTAGTCCAATCTCAATAAATCCTGCAGCCTTTGCTAACACCAATTCATCTTTTGTAAAGTCGCCTTCTGGACCAATTAGTATTAAATAAGAGGATTTAATTTGTAAAGATTTGCCTAAAAACTTATCTCCTGAGTAATCATCACTATGGGCAATAAACTTTTGATCATAATTATGGGTTTGCTTAACAAACTTTGCAAAATCAAGTGCATCGTTTATCTTAGGGTGATATGCCTTGTACGATTGTTTCATTGCAGCCTCGGTAATGCGATTAAGCCTATCGGTTTTAATTATTTTGCGTTCCGAGTTTTTGCAGATTATTGGACTGATTTCGTTAATGCCTATCTCTGTAGCTTTTTCAACAAACCATTCAAATCTTTCATTCATTTTTGTTGGTGCAACTGCAAGATGAATTCTGTAGTTTCTTTTTCCATATTCCTTCTCACAATTCGTAATTCTTAGGATTGTCTTCTTTTGATGCGTTTCGGCAATAATTGTTGTGTAGAAATTTCCAAGTCCATCGGTTAAAAATACCTGGTCGCCAGGAACTAGCCTTAGAACTTTGGTACAGTGACGCGATTCTTCCTCCCCAAGAACATGAAAATCACCAGAAATATCTTTGTCATAAAACAGATGCATATCTTTTTTTTGCAAAGTTAGATAATTTTTCTGGAAGCAGTGCAATTGTAATTTTCTGCAAAAAAAAGGCATCAATATCCCACAAAAAATACTTCTTGGATATCAGATGCCTTTGATTGAGTTTTTTATGTTTTTCTTAGAAAGGCCAAAAACTATTGTCGTACCAAACTTTTTCCATTAGTTCTTTGTCGAGTTGAGCAAGTATGTTTAGATGATCATTCTCCCAATTTGCCAACCATGTGTAAAGTTCCTTCTCGCTTTGGTCGGTAGCGCTTTTAGCTCTCTCGGAATAAACTGCTATTGCTTTCTTTTCCATATCCATTGCTGCGGCAATTGCTGCTGCTTCGTAACCTACTGCCGACAGTTTTGTTTTTAAATCAGATGATAAAATTGTTTTGGCAATGCTGTCATCGGTTTGTGATAGCCCTAACTTGTCGGGATTTATTTTTTGATTTTTCTGATAATATGCAAACTGCTCGGAAAGAAACTCGATGTGAGTTTGCTCTTCATCAGCCATAAGGTTAAAAATGTTTCTAACTTCTTCATTATCGGTTTGCTCAGCTACTTTTTTGTAAAATGCTTTACCGCGATGTTCCATAAGAATGGCCATCTTTAAGATTTCTAGGGTTTTCGATTCTGTCATAATTTTTTAATTTTTTATTTGCAAGTTAGTTTTTACATAAAACACATAATCTGCAATAATGTTTAATAATAAAAAAAAATCCCTTCACCATTACAGCAAAGGGAATTCTGTTGACTAAAAAATCGTTTATTATTTCAGCTATTCATCCCCACCAGCTTCTTCGATTTCCATGTATTGTTCAAGCAGCTTCATATATTCGTCGTTGTTTGAATAAGTTATTCCAGGAATTTTTACAAATTTTGATGCTGGAACACTAATGTTTGTTTCGAAAACAGTAGCATCTTCGTTGGCATTTGCTCCCATTACCTCGACCTGTAATTTAAGAATTACACCTTTACAATTCCAGCTTTTAGCCCCACCGAGATAAATAACATCGCAATTGCAGCCTTTAATGTTTTCTGTGCCCATTCTCTCACCACCCAAGCTGTCGATCATTTGTTCGCCAAATTGTTCTTTTTCTTCTGGAGTCATCTCCGAAACGGCTTCGTATCCAAGCATCGAAGAAATACTTCCTTCCTGTCCTGTTTTACTGTTTAAATCGGCAAACCAGTAATTATCACCATCAATAACGGAAATGGTGTGGATTTTAGTCTCGTTTTTTACACCAAACATCTCGATAACTGTAACAGAATTTGTTTCGGTGTAGCTTTGTGCACCATAATTGTCCCACCATAGTGTTTTAGTGCCAGTGGTGTTTCCGGTTAGTTCGTACTCGACATGACCCGATTTAAAACCATATTGGCCTTTCATAACTTGTGCACTTAGGACTGTCGAAATACTTATGAAAATTGCTAATAAGATTAATTTATTCATATTTTTAAGTTTTAGAAATTGATATAATATTTTACGAAAAATTACAATTTAACACTAAAATTAGCGTCACTAATTACTGGAGTTGAATCGTCGAGTAGAGATTTAAACTTGCAACCAAAAGAACATTCACATGTATAAGTATCAAATCCTTCGCCAGATTTTTCTTTTTTAACTGAACTAAATTCTACATCGATGTATTTGGCAGATAAGTATGATGTAGTTTTGTTTTGTCCATTTCCTTTGTCTTCCGATATTTGTATTACAATTTCGTTGGCTTGCATTGTTCCATTTTTAAAAGGCTCGGCAAGAGTAATTTCTAATGAAATCTCGAGGTCAGCATTATCAGCGCTTTTACCAACTACCCAAACTAAACTTTGATGATCTTCGTTGTTGTATAGAGCAAAT
>JAQVGK010000014.1 GCA_028696755.1 Bacteroidales bacterium
GATGCTTACGGACCTATCGCTGATAATGCTGGTGGAAACGCCGAAATGAGCCACCTCGGACCAGAAGTTCGTCAGCGTACTGATGCTTTGGATGCGCTTGGTAATACAACTGCTGCTACAGGAAAAGGCTTTGCAATCGGTTCTGCCGCACTTACAGCTCTTGCTCTTTTAGCTTCATATATCGAAGAAATTAAAATCGGCCTCCTCCGTATTGGCGAAAAAACTATCGATGTTGGTGGCGTTATGGTTAATACTGCCGAAGCTTCGATTCTCGATTTTATGACTCACTACGAAGTACATCTTATGAATCCTAAAGTTCTCGTAGGTATCTTCTTGGGTGCTGTTATGACTTTCGTTTTCTCTGGATTAACAATGAATGCTGTTGGTCGTGCTGCTCAAAAAATGGTTGAAGAAGTACGTCGCCAATTCCGCTAAATTAAAGGTATCCTCACTGGTGAAGCTGAACCAGATTACGAAAGATGTGTTGCTATCTCAACTAAAGGTGCTCAGAGAGAAATGATTTTCCCATCTGCCGTTGCTGTATTAGTTCCAATTATTACTGGTGTTGTATTTGGCGTTTCTGGTGTTATGGGGCTTCTTGTAGGCGGTTTATCATCTGGTTTCGTTTTAGCAGTATTTATGGCAAACTCTGGTGGCGCTTGGGATAATGCTAAAAAATATATCGAAGAAGGTCATTTTGGTGGTAAAGGTTCCGACGTTCACAAAGCTACTGTTGTAGGTGATACCGTTGGCGATCCTTTTAAAGATACTTCTGGACCATCTCTAAACATTCTTATTAAACTTATGACAATGGTTTCTATTGTTATGGCTGGGCTTACAGCTGCATATTCGGTTTTATAAACATTATTTTCAAAATAAAAAAGCATCGGCGACTTTCGACCGATGCTTTTTTTTTACTTTTTATGTTTGGAATACTACTTTAATTCGCGTAAATATAGTTTTATCGTATTGTCTAAACCATAATATAATGCATCCGAAATTAGTGCGTGTCCAATAGAAACTTCTAAAACACCTGGAACATTTTGAACAAAATATTTTAAATTTTGTAAACTTAAATCATGACCAGCGTTTATTCCAAGCCCAAGTTCAATGGCTCTTTTAGCTGCTTTGGTAAATGGAGCAACTGCTGCTTCTCTATCCGATTCAAATTCTGCGGCATAAGGCTCTGTATATAATTCAATTCTGTCGGTGCCACATAAAACTGCTCCATCAATGTTTTTTAAATCTGTGTCCACAAAAATTGATGTGCGTATCCCAAGATTTTTAAAATCAGCTATAACTTTCTGAAGAAATTCAGCATTCTTTACTGTATCCCAGCCTGCGTTTGAGGTTATTGCATCTGGTGGATCGGGAACTAATGTAACTTGATGTGGTTTTACACTTTTTACAAGTTCAATAAAACTTTGTGACGGATAGCCTTCAATATTGAATTCGGTTTTTATTATCGGACGGATGTCATAAACATCTTGATAACGAATGTGACGCTCGTCAGGACGTGGATGAACAGTTATACCTTGAGCTCCGAACATTTCACACTTTATTGCAGCAAGTTTTACATCTGGAATATTGCCGCCCCTTGCGTTACGTATAGTAGCTATTTTGTTGATGTTTACACTTAATTTTGTCATTTTAGCTAATTTTAAGTTTCAAATAGTAATATTTTTTTAGCTTTTAAATTCGTTACAAATATATTGATTAAGTTTGCATACTAAAATATCAAAAGTCATAATTATGATTGCCCGAAATCTAATTTCCGAATCTGTGCCAGTACTAAAAACATCTGATACTGGAAACAATGCAATTGCCCTTATGGAGATGCATCGCGTTTCACATTTGCCAATTGTAAATAATGAGGAGTTTCTTGGATTGGTGTCCGATACTGATATTTACGATAATAATTGCATTGATGATCCTCTCGGTAATCATAATCTTTCACTGGTTCGACCTTATGTTTTCGAGAATCAACATCTTTTCGAAGTAATTGATTTAGTTGCAAAATTGAATATTAGCCTTGTCCCTGTTCTTGATTCTGGTAAGAATTATCTTGGCTCAATTACACTTTTTAAACTTGTTAATGCATTTGCTACTATGATAAGTGTTGATAAAGCTGGGGGGATAATTATTCTTGACATGACTATTCACGATTATTCATCGGCTGAGATCGCACAAATTGTGGAGTCTAATAATGCAAAAATTTTGTCTCTGTTTATCTCTGCAAACGAAGACACTACGGGCATTACTGTTACTATTAAAACTGATGTAACCGACTTAGCTTCGATAATTCAAACTTTTGAAAGGTATGATTATAAGATTAAAGCATCGTTTTTAAGTGAAGATATGCTTAAAGTCTTTTATCAGGATAGATATGATTCATTTTTAAGCTTTCTCAACACTTGAGAAGATTCCTACTGATATCAATTCTTGCTTGCAGCCTAGTTTCTAAATTATTTGCTGTCGATACTATTTATGTCTTTTCCGAAATAAAGATTTATGGTAATACCAGAACTAAGTCGGAAGTAATTCTTCGTGAACTGCCTTTTAGTGTCGCAGATACAGTTTGCCAGTCAGAAATTTTAACAGTTGTAAAAAAAGCTGAGCAAAATCTTCTAAAAACGTCTCTGTTTAATTTTGTTACGGTGGATTTTTCATTAAAAGGGAAAGAAATTACTATTGAAATTCGCGTAGAAGAAAGGTGGTATCTGTGGCCGTATCCAATTCTTGAGCACGGAACCAGAAACTGGTCAACGTTTTTGCACGATAGAGATTGGTCTAGAATAAATTATGGAGCAGCATTTGAGCTTCACAACCTTGGAGGTCTCGACCGTACACTTAAATTGAAAGTGAGAGCGGGATATCGTGAGCATTACTTGGTTTCATACAATCTAAATGGTGTCGGCTCAAACAGGAATTTTTCCGTGGGTGCTCTTGTCGAATTCTTTAGGCAAAAGTCATTCATTTCTGCAGTTGATCAAAACACTCCATTATACTATCGCGGAAGTAGTAAAAATGTTTTTACTAACTTTAATACTGGAGTTGTAATGTCGAACCGAATCAAAATTGCATCAGTTTTTGGAGCTGGCTTTAATTATAAAAGCTATTCTTTAATTGATACAGTTGCCTTCCCGGTTGAAGACGATATCTATAACTTTTTCTCTAGCTCTTTCGCTAATCCGTTTGTGTTTTTTAAATCTGATACCCGCAACAATAAAGTATATCCTGTAAGTGGTGTTTATTTTGTATTAGTCGGTGGATATTGGCAAAATCTGACAGATAATTCTTCATCGTTTCTTGGTCTAAAGTCAGAATTCGACCTGCATTATACGCTTCCAATCAAAAGACTATCGGCCCATTTCTGTACATCTTACCGACTACTTTATGAAACAGATTCTCAAACTCCATTTTTTCAAACTAGATTAGAGTTTGGAAAGGATTTCTGGACAAGAGGATATGAATATTATTATTTTCTGGGGCGAAATTCATTTAAAATTCAAAATACATTCTCGTTCATGTTAAGCGATTTTAAAATTCACCGATTACCAAAGTTTTTACCTGACGAGTTTAATAAAACATATTCTCGTCTCTATCTTGATCTTTTTGTTGATTTAATTTATACTGATGCTTTTGCGAATGATTTGTATTTTTACGATGATATGAACGGTAAAATACGTGAATCGTATGGTGCTGGCATTAGTCTAGAAACTTATTACGACCGTCTTTTGCAAATTTATGTGGCTTATGTTCCTTATTTTAATAAAACAGGTATCTTTGTGAACTATCAAACTCCGATTGTAAAACTATATTAGAATGAATATCGCAATTTTTGGAAGAAACTTTGGCAATAGCTTTAATGGTATGGCAATTCAACTATTCGAAGAGCTAAAAAAAAATAATGTAAATCTTTATATCAATAAAAAATTTCGCGATTTTATTGCTTCTAAAGTCTTTTATCATCCCGAAATTGCTGGAGAATACGACAACTTCTTGCCTGATCATGTAAAGTTCGACTTTATGCTTAGCATAGGTGGGGACGGAACATTCCTCGAATGTGCTACTTTAGTTAAAGATAAAGCAATTCCTATGCTTGGTGTAAATACTGGGAAACTTGGTTTTCTAGCATACGTAAATTCAAACAATCTTCTAATGGCATTAAAGCAGATTTTCGAAGGGAAGTTTAATACTGAATATCGGATGCTTCTTCAAGTTAATTGTGATGATAAATTTTATGGTGATATTGATTTCTGTCTTAACGAGTTTGCTGTGCAAAAGAAATCAAGATTGAGTATGATAAAGACTAAAGTTTATGCAGATGGAAATTATATTAATACATATTGGTCGGATGGACTGATAATTGCAACGCCAACAGGCTCAACAGCATACTCTCTTAGTTGTGGAGGCCCAATTGTGGTACCACATTCAAACGTAATTCTAATTACACCAATAGCAAATCATAATCTAACAGTTCGCCCTTTGGTTATTTCAGCAAATTCGGAAATAAAAATATCAGTTGATTCTGCAGAGGGTAAAGTGTTGGCATCACTGGATTATAGAGCATTTGGAATAAAAAACATTAAAGAAATAACAATAAAGAAAGCGGAATTTAATATTAATTTTGTAAATTTGTTTGAAAATACATATTTTAGCACATTGAGGGGAAAGTTGATGTGGGGGACAGATATTCGTAACTAAGTGTCTGATTGTCAGTTAGTTAATGTTTTTTTGAAAAATAAAAAAAATGAAAAAAATTGTAGTTTTAATAGGAATTATTGCGTTTACATCGGTTTTAGTAAGTGCTCAGTATAATGTTCACTGGAGAAAAATCCGCCACGAAGTATCTCTTGGAGGTGGCTCAAACAACTTTTTAGGTGAGTTGGGTGGATCTTCTACAATAGGGACACACTTTGTTAAAGACTTTGATTTTAGATCATCTCGTTGGCAGTTTCAAGCTGGATATAGTTACAAATTGGCTGAGGCTTGGACTGTTGGCGGAACAGTCACTTATGGAAGACTTTATGGCGATGATGTTTTTTCTGGAGAGGCAAATCGCTTTTCAAGAAATCTTCAATTCAGAGCCCCTTTTGTTGATCTATCTGCTACAGTAAATTTTTCAATAATTAAGGAAAGATACGGACATCGTTACGATTTAAGAAGAATTAAAGGCTCTGGCAACTTACCAAACCTATACATTTATACAGGAGTTTGCGGAATGTGGTTTAACCCCAAAGGGCTTTACACAGATGGAGAATGGTATGCTTTACAACCACTTGGAACCGAAGGTCAAGGAATTATTCCGACCAGAGAAAAATACTCAAGAATCGCGGTAGGTATTCCTCTCGGCATTGGTTTAAACTATATGATTGATAGAAATTTTGGATTTGGCTTCGAATATGGAGTTAAATATTATTTTACAGACTATATTGATGATGTAAGCAACACTTATGTTGACCCTGCAATCTTTACTGATCCTATGGCTGCATACTTTTCTAGCGGCACTGCTGACCCCGAGTGGCCTGGTGTTGGCCCAGGACAGCAAAGAGGACAAAGTAGATACAATGATGCTTTTATGTTTGTTTCTCTTAAAGTAACTTACAAACTTAGACCAGGTTTACCAGGAATGCCAAAATTCTAATGTGCAGCATAATATTTTGGTGTTGGTTACGTTGTTAGTGAAATGAGGGGAAGAATAAAAATATCATTAGACAAGAGTTTACAGATAATGCAGACAAAATCTGCATTGTTTGTTTTTTTAATAGTATTATTGTTTGCTGGAAATAAATTGAACGCTCAAAGAGGAATGGAGTTTGGTGCAACTGGTGGAGCATCTTACTATTTGGGCGATTTAAACCTTTATAAACATTTTTATTCTCCTCATCTAAGTTTGGGTGTTTTTGGTAAATATCATATCAATCCTCGCTATGCACTTCGCTTTGCTGGTTTATATTCGAGGGTTTCTGGTGCTGATATAGATTTTAATAATGCTTTTCAACTCGTACGTGATAGAGAATTTGAATCAACACTTATTGAAGCTTCGGCGATGTTCGAAGTTAGTTTTTTACCATACGAAATTGGAGATATGAAACGCAAAAGCTATACTCCTTACCTGCATTCGGGTCTTGCTATCTATATGGCACCTAATGCTAACGATGTAATTAATTTTGCAATCCCAATTGGTTTTGGGTTTAAGAAAAATATAAAGCCTCGCTTGGTTTTAGGTATTGAATGGACTTTTAGACGCACTTTTTCCGATGTCCTCGATAATGTTTCGGGCGAAGATCTCGACAACTATGATCCAAATTACGGTATCCCTATTGATGATGCTTCGCGCCACAAACAAATTGGATTTAAATACAATAAAGATTGGTATTCAATCGCAAATTTAACACTATCATACACATTTAAGTTAGGCGGATTAGGTTGCCCAGCTTATTATGAATGGAAATAAAACTAATTATTAAATGTCGCTTATTAACGAAATAGATAAAACCAGAATCCCAAATCATGTTGCCATTATAATGGACGGAAATGGACGTTGGGCTAAATCACGAGGAAAAATCCGCCTCTCTGGACATCAAGAAGGTGCTAAGTCTGTTCGTACTGCTATCGAAGTATGTGGCGAGCTTGGTGTAAAATATTTGACAGTTTATGCTTTCTCTACCGAGAATTGGAACAGACCTCAAGCCGAAGTTAGCGGACTGATGAATTTGCTGGTTTCATCTGTTGATAAAGAATTTGAAGAAATTAATAAGCTTGGAGTGCGCATCCGGGTTATTGGAGAATTGGATAAATTGCCCTCTAATGTGCAATCAAAACTCAAATTTGCAATCGAAAATACTAAGAATAACACAGCTCTTAATTTCGTGATTGCACTTAGCTATAGCGGTAGATGGGATATTGTTAATGCTGCTCGCAAACTAGCCCAAGATTGTAAAAATAATGTACTCAACCCCAACGAAATAAACGATAAAGTCTTTGAATCTTACCTTTCTACTGCTGATATTCCCGATCCAGAACTTCTAATCCGAACCAGCGGCGAAGAAAGAATCAGTAACTTCTTGCTTTATCAACTTGCTTATTCCGAATTTTACTTTACAGATGTTCTATGGCCAGACTTCTCGAAAAATGAATTCTACTCGGCAATTATTAACTATCAAAAAAGAGAGAGACGTTTTGGAAAAACCAGTGAACAATTAACTTAACCGGATGCAGATGAAAAAAATACTACTGATAAGTCTTACATTTTTATTTATGTTGTCGGCTTATGCACAGGACAATTTGATTACAAACCTGAAGAAAATTGATTATTCCGAACCTAAAGAATACGAAATTGGTGGCGTTACGATTTCTGGCGTTCAGTATCTCGACCAAAATGTTCTTCTATATCTTACTGGACTCGAGATAGGTAAAAAAATCATGATTCCTGGCGATGATATCACTAAAGCAATTAACGTGCTTTGGGAACAAGGCCTTTTCTCGGATGTTAAGATTACTCTTGTTAAAGTAATAAACGAAAGAGCATTCCTAGATATTTACCTCGAAGAAAGACCTCGATTGTCAAGATTTTCATTTACTGGCATAAAAAAGTCGGAGGCAGATGATATTCGCGATTTGATTAAGCTGGTTAAAGGGACTCAAGTTACCGAAAATACCATTCTATCTGCCGAGAAAAGCATTAAAGATTACTTTACCGATAAAGGATTTAGAAATGTCTCGGTTGTTACAAAAGAAGATGCTGATTCTGCTCTGGCTAATTCTGTTTATCTTACTTTTGAAGTCAACAAGGGGAATCGTGTAAAAATTGATAATATCATTTTTATCGGAAACGACAGCTTGGGCAATGATAAAAAGTTCTACAATTTCTATCGATCCGAAAAAGATATTGCCGATGCTAAGCTTCATCGTGCTATGAAGGAAACAAAACGTAAAACATGGTATAATGTTTTTAAACCATCTAAGTTGTTACCCGACGAATATGAAGCTGATAAGCAAAATATCATTGATAAATACAATGAGTTAGGATATCGTGATGCCAGAATAGTTTCCGATTCAGTTTTTAATAATGTCGATGGAACTATCACTCTTGTTATGAAAATCGACGAGGGAAACAAGTATTATTTTAGAAATATTACATGGCTTGGAAACACAAAGTATAATTCTGAATTTCTTAACAGAGTACTTGGAATTCAACCTGGCGACACATACAATCATAAGTTGCTCGAAGAGCGTTTGCTTTACGATCCAGTTGGCGTAATGTCTGTGTATCAGGATAATGGCTATCTATTTTCTAATATCAATCCTGTTGAGATTCTTGTTGAAAACGATTCTATAGATATCGAAATGAGAGTTTATGAAGGAAAACAAGCAAGGGTTAATCGCGTTACAATTACTGGAAATACTCGTACTAATGATCATGTTGTTATGCGTGAAATTCGTACTCGTCCCGGTGCTCTTTACAAACGCTCGGAGGTTCAGCGTACAATACGCGAACTTGCTCAGCTCGGCTACTTCGATCCCGAAAAACTTAATGTTGATTTTCAACCCGATCCGGTAAACGGAACTGTTGATCTCGAATATATTGTTGAAGAAAAACCATCCGACCAAATAGAACTCTCTGGAGGCTGGGGCGCTAATATGATAGTTGGAACACTCGGATTAACATTCAATAATTTTTCACTCAAAAACATCTTTAATCCACGTGCTTACCGACCATTACCTAGTGGCGACGGACAACGATTATCTGTTCGCGCTCAAGCTTCGGGATTATGGTACCAAAGTTATAGCTTCAATTTTACCGAACCTTGGTTTGGTGGTAAAAAACCAAACTCGTTTACAACTTCTGTCTATCACTCAATCATTTCTGATGATTATGCAACTTCCGATTCAACAAATTATTTCTTTAAAGTTACGGGTGCTGGCTTAGGTTTAGGTCAAAGATTAAAAGTGCCTGATGATTATTTTACACTATACTCCGAGGTTGGTTACAAGCATTACAATCTTCTTAATTATCGACAATTTAGCTTGTACCAAACAGGAAGGTCTAATAACCTAAGCTTAAAAACTGTTCTCGGCCGACATTCATCTGGGCCAAATCCAATTTTCCCAACAACAGGATCAACTTTTTCTCTATCAATTGAGTTAACACCTCCTTATTCATTATTTAATGGTAAAGAATACACCGACGATATGGCTGCACAGGATAGATATAAGTGGATCGAATACCACAAATATAAATTTAGTGGCCAGTGGTTTACTACACTTGCAGGAAGCCGAGATGGTAGTAGTCGCGCTCTTGTTCTAATGACTAAATTCGAATTCGGTATGCTCGGTATGTATTCCAATAAAGTGGGCCCTTCACCATTCGAAGGATTTCAGCTCGGTGGCGACGGCCTATATGGATACAATCTTTATGGTTTGGAAACTGTTGGTCTTAGAGGCTACACAAATAATTCTCTAACACCTTCGAGTGGTGGTAATATTTATGATAAGTTTACATTAGAACTAAGATACCCACTTTCTCTTGCACCTACTGCAACACTTTATGCAATTGGTTTTGTTGAAGCAGGTAATGCATGGTACTCATCTAAAAACTTCGACCCATTCGATGTTAAAAGATCTGCAGGAGTTGGTGTAAGAATTTATATGCCGATGATTGGTATGCTTGGAGTTGACTGGGGATATGGTTTCGACGAAATCCCTGGTTCTACTGGGGCTAGTGGAAGTCAATTCCATTTTGTAATAGGGCAACAGTTTTAACAAATCATTTTTTGGAATATAATTTGTAATTGCTAACTTTGAAAACAATTTAAAATATTAAGACTATGAAAAAATTAGTGATTTTATTATTTGTAACTGCATTTTCGGGTGTTATGATGGCTCAAAAATATGCATACGTCGACACTGAATACATCTTAAACAATATCCCAACTTACGAATCGGCTAAAACACAGCTCGACGAACTTTCTGCTGAATGGAAAAAAGAAATTGATGCAATGAAAGAATCAATCGACAAAATGTACAAAGATTATCAAGCAGAAAGAGTTTTGCTTACCGAAGAGCTTAGAACAAAACGTGAAGAAGAAATCATGCAGAAAGAAAAAGAAATGCGTGAACTTCAACAAAAATACTTTGGAAAAGAGGGGATGTTGTTTAAAAAACGTGAAGAGTTAGTTAAACCAATTCAAGACGATATCTACAATGCAATCAAAGAAATCGCAGTAGAAGGTTCTTATGCAGTGATTTTTGACACCGCAAACAGTCTCAACATGCTTTATACTGATCCCAGGTATGATAAAAGTGATGATGTTCTAAAAAAATTGGGATATAAGAATTAATAGTATATTTGGCAAAAATTTAAAATTAGGTTATGAAAAAAATTATTGTTTTATGTTTAGTGTTGGCAGCATCTTTAACAATGTTTGCTCAAAAATCAAGATTCGGTCATGTTGATTCTAATGCAATCTTTACTGTTATGCCAGAAAGAGAACAGGCAACTAAGGCTGTTGAAGATTATGCTCGTACACTCGAAACTCAGCTGCAGGAATTAAACAAAGAATTAGAAACCAAGTACAACGATTACATGGCAAATCAGGAAACCTATTCTCCTTCAATTAAACAAATGAAAGAGGACGAGTTGGTTAATCTGCAACAAAGAATTCAGGCTTTTCAGGTTAGAGCTCAGGAAGATATGCAAAATAAAGAACTCGAGCTTCTCGAACCAATTTACACTAAAATCCAGGATGCAATAAAGGCTGTTGGTGGAGAGAAAAACCTAATCTATGTTTTCGATGTGGCTACTTTACTTTATATTTCCGACGAAAGTGTTGATATTACGCCTGATGTAAAAATTAAGCTTGGAATAAAATAATTCCTGAAAAATATTTACTAATTTTAATCCCGGAAAATTTCGGGATTTTTTATTGTTTTATGAACAGACCAATTGGAGTTTTTGATAGCGGTGTAGGTGGATTGACAGTTTTAAAAGAACTGTCGGAAAAATTACCTTACGAAGACTTTATTTACTATGCCGATAGTATTAATGCTCCCTATGGCCCAAAATTGGAAGAAACAATTATTGAATATTCCGACAAAATTATTAGGTTTCTTTTAGACAAAAATTGCAAGCTCGTTGTTATTGCTTGTAATACTGCTACTGCTGCCGCTGTTTATGAAATGCGAAAAAGGTTTGACATTCCTGTTGTTGGTTTGGAACCAGCTGTTAAGCCAGCTTGCCTAAACACAAAAACTGGACATGTCGGGGTTTTGGCTACCGAGGGCACTTTTCGAGGAAATCATTTTAAAACTACTAGTGATAAATACAAAGAATACGTTACTCTGCATCTTCAAGTAGCAAAGGGACTGGTGGAATTTGCCGAAAATGGAATTTTCAATGGCCCCGAAGTTGAAAATCTGGTAAAACAATACGTTAATCCTCTAATTGAGCAAAATGTTGATCAACTTGTACTTGGCTGCACTCATTATCCTCTCTTCGTTGATGTAATTCAAGCTGTTGCTGGACAAGGTGTTGCTGTTATCGACTCTGCAGAAGCAGTTGCCCGACGAACCAAGGATATTTTGATGACTCAGAAGATTTTTAGGAAAGAAACAGAAAATCCTACGATAAAGATATACTCGACAGGAGATAAGAAAATTCTTGAAAATGTAGTTTTAAATTTGTTTTTTGTTGAATTAAATAATGGTCAGGTAGAATTAAATTTTATTTAGCGAACATTAAACAACATTTTATTGTCTTAAGCGTATAAAAATTTGTTAAGCTAAACCTGCCCTATGAATTGTTTAATTATTGATGATGACCCGATTATTCAAAAGCAGTTATCCGCTTTTGTTACAAAATCTGATTTGCTTGAACTAAAAGGCAGTTTTAAGAATCCTACTGAGGCATTTCCTACATTAAAAGACGGGGATATTGATATTGTTTTTCTCGATATTGAAATGCCCGAAATGAGTGGCCTCGAATTTCTTGATGAGATTGAAAATGAATTTGCAATTATTATAATTTCGGGCGATAGAAAATACGCTCTCGATACTTTTGAGTATGATGTTACCGATTATTTACTTAAGCCAGTCGAGTACAGCCGTTTTATAAAATCTGTGAACAGGGCGGTTGAACGTAATATCGAACGAAATAGCGGGATTAAAAAAGACAGAATTTTTATCAAAATATTAAACTCCTTCGTCAGAATTTTTGTGGATGATATTATTAGTGTGGAGAATGGGAAAGACAAAAAAACAATTATTACTAAAAAGAAGTCATTTAATGTGATGACAAACCTTTTTGATACTTCGGTATTTGTGGGGAAGGAGAATTTTTTCAAAATTAATGATGCTTTTATTGTTAATCTCAACGAAATAAGCGATGTTTGTGACAATTATCTGATATTTAAAAATAGGGATGTCATGGACAAAGTTTGTGTTGAGGCTAATACTGCCCGTGAGATTTCTCAACGAATTGGAAATGTAAAAGCATGATGAGTAACAGAGAACTATTCCTTAATTATCTTGGTCAAACATCCGAATCACCGTATCTACTCGAAATTGAACGAGCCGAAGGTGTGTTTTTGTACGACCCCCAAAATAAAAAATATTTCGATCTTATTTCTGGTGTTTCGGTAAGTAGCCTTGGGCATAATTTCGAACCAGTACGAAAAGCTGCCGAAGTACAGTTGAAAAAGCACATGCACTTGATGGTTTATGGCGAATTTATTCAGGAACCACAAGCTAAACTCGCCGAGTATCTTGTTAAAATGTTACCCAATCCTTTAAATTCGGTTTACCTTGTTAATAGTGGTAGCGAAGCGGTTGAAGGAGCTGTAAAGCTCGCAAAAAGATATACTGGACGTACAAAAATGTGCTCTTTTGTTAACGCATACCACGGAAGCTCTCACGCGGCTCTAAGTTTATGCGGAAATGAGGATTTTAAATCTGCGTTCCGACCACTTTTGCCCGAAGTTTATATTCTTGAAATAAACAATTACCAAAGTCTCGACTTTATTGATGAGGATACAGCTTGTGTAATTATTGAACCAATTCAAGCCGAAGCTGGAGTGGTTATACCAGATAAAGCCTGGTTTTTAAAGCTTCGCGAGAAATGTGCCGAAAAGGGTTGTTTATTAATTGCTGACGAAATTCAAACTGGTTTTGGTCGAACAGGAAAAATGTTCGGATTTCAAAACTTTGACGTTGTTCCAGATATTGTATGCTTCGCCAAGGCTTTGGGGGGCGGGATGCCTATTGGTGCTTTTGCCGCCAGTCGTGAGATTATGCACTCATTTACTTCAAATCCTGTGCTCGGACATATTACAACATTTGGTGGTCATCCAGTATCGGCAGCTGCATCTTTAGCAGCAATTTCGTTTATTAACGAATCGGGAATTGTTGATGACGTAAATAGAAAAGAACAGTTATTCAGGAAGAATCTTATACATGATAAAATTCTTGATATTCGTGGCATAGGTCTTTTATTAGCTGTCGAGATTGGTGGGTTTGATAATGTCATCAAGCTTGTGAAACAAGGTCTTGCCGATGGATTTGTAACAGATTGGTTTATTTTTCACGACTCTGCATTCAGAATCGCTCCTCCGCTAAATATTTCCGACAACGAAATAATCGAAGCATGCAATTTAATTAAATCTGCTCTTGGAAAAATATAAATAAAATCAAGGTTCCGCAAATTTCATGGCATAACGCGTGGAAGACAGGACGGGCTACACAAACGCAAAGAGAACTTGTCGCTTTCTCCGCAAGCTCCAAGTTTTTTTTGAACGCGAATTGAATGATACTGGTGTCAGCAAAATTGGCTTCTCGAGCTTCGGTTCGTCAATTGGCTTCTCCGAGCTTTGGTTCGCGTTCAGTTTTAATAGGCGCCAGCAAAAATGCTTGGATAAATTTGATAATTGGGTTCTCCTTGAACAGCATTAGCCCTTAGTTCGATTCGTGTAGATTCGAATTTGCATATGTACAAAGTTGACAATAACTAATTTAGTAGCCTTTACATTATTATCCACTCTAATTAGTCGAAATTTATTCTATTTTTGCAAAATAAAACCGAAACTTTACGTTTATAAAATGTGAAGAAAGTTTATGAGAGGGATTAAAAAAATATTGATTTTATTGGCAATGCTTTCGGCGTTTACAAATCTTAACGCGAAGGAAATCCCTTATTCCGAAGAGGTCGATTCACTGGCCGAATTGTTTAATAGCATTGCGAATACAAAATCTGATAAGCTCAAGAAAGAGATTAATACTTATCTTATTGGTTACCTCAAAAGTTTCCTCGAAAGTTCTGAATCGTTGAGTGCTGATTTTAGCAAAGTTAAGAACTTATCTGTTTTAAAATCTGACGACAACTTGCTAAGAATCTATACTTGGAATCTCGCTTATTATGATGGCTCTTTTCAATATTTTGGATTCTTGCAGTACAAGGATAAAAAGGGTGTGAAAATATATTTTCTGGATGATAAGAAATTTGGTGCTGGTGACGAAACACGACTGTATCAAACAAACTCGGAGTGGTATGGCGCAATTTACTACGAGATTATTACTAAAAAATGGAACTCGTTAACCTATTACACCTTGATTGGATACGATGGAGCCGATTTTTTGCTAAATCGCAAAGTTGTTGAAGTGTTGTACTTCGATCGTAGGGGAATTCCTGTATTTGGCAAAAAATTATTTAAGCTTAACCGAACAACTACTGGACGGCTCATTTTTGAATATGCCGACAGGGCTACAATGATATTAAGGTATAATGCAAAGCAGGACATGATAATTCTTGATCATCTTGCCCCTCCAGAACCTCGATTTACAAACTTGTTTCATTATTACGGGCCTGATTTTTCGTATGATGCTTTTATTTTTCGAGGCGGAAAGTGGATTCTTCAATCGGATATAGACCCAGATGTTGCAATTAATTACAAGCGCGAACCAAAAATAAACAGCTTAAAAAAAAGAGGAGTGTCAAAAAACTTTTAAAACAGATTATTGATGAAGTCCACCAAACATATTAATTTCTACTGTGTCGATAATGATGTTTTGGATTTGGATTTCTTTCGAGAAAATTTTCAACCAAAGCTTAATTACACACTCTTTACTTTTAATTCGGTGCAGATGTTTCTAAACAAGCTTAAAACAGATGTAAAGGACAGTAGTTTTAAGATTGTTATCATCGACAATATTATTACAAGCCGAGGAATGAACACAAAAACAGCACTCGAACTAATTCCCAAAATTAAAAGTATTGATAAGGAAATAGAAGTAATAATTTTTGCCGATAGCGAAAACATAGAACTTAAAGCCACCAGCAGTAATGTAAAACCAGCAGCATTTATTAAAAAGGACTCACAGTATTTTGTTCGGCTTTATCCGGTAATATCACGACTTGTCTCCGAATACAACCTCAAGAAAAAAGTTAGAGATAGTCGTGTGGCCTTTATTATCGTAATTATTGTCTTTGCCCTTGCTGCAGCAGGACTTTTACTTGCATATTTTTTTCTGGGGTAAAATCTTTTATTGTTTTACCTTAAATCCGCAAGCGGTTTGCGTAACGAAGGGCTGAAATGCATGACAGATGGGGTTAGCGCAGATATGAGCACCGTAAGCGTAGCCGTAGCTACGGTTAGGAGCGGAGTATCGAGCATTTCCACAGGTGGCATGTAGTTCAGACATGTAGTAGTAAACTGTTTGCGGATTTAAGGTTTTAAGAAAACGAATGGCTGCAGTTGCTATTTTAGCAGCATTGCCATTTTCTTGTCTTTATGCCCCATGCCCCATGCCCCATACTCCATGCTCCATGCCCCATGCCCCATGCTCCATGCCCCATGCCCCATGCTCCATGCTCCATGCCCCATGCCCCATGCTCCAGTTCCGTTGAGCGCAGTCGAAACGTGCTCCATGCTGATTCATAAAACTAGATCTATAATTAAACTATTCTCCCTACCTGCCGGTTTGTCATGTTTTCTCACATGGCACATACTTTGAAAAACCACAGCCGGTAAACTAAAATTGTACGATTATGACACAGAAGACAGGAAACATTGGTGTAACCACCGAAAACATTTTTCCAATTATTAAAAAGTTTCTTTATTCCGACCATGAAATATTTTTAAGAGAACTTGTTTCAAACGCTGTTGATGCAACACAAAAGCTAAAAACACTTGCTATCTCTGGTGAATTTAAAGGAGATGCTGATGATCTAAAAGTAGAGGTTATTCTTGACACAGCAGCAAGAACTCTTACCATTCGCGATAATGGAATTGGTATGACAGAAGAAGAAGTTGAGAAGTACATAAATCAAATTGCTTTTTCAAGTGCCGGCGATTTCCTCGACAAATACAAAAACATGGAGAATGCTATTATTGGACATTTTGGATTGGGATTTTATTCTTCATTTATGGTGTCGGAGAAGGTAGAAATTATTACCAAATCGTATCGTGAAGATGCAAAAGCTGTAAAGTGGGAGTGCAGTGGCGATCCAGCTTACACTCTTGTCGAAGCAGACAAAGAGGGTAGAGGAAC
>JAQVGK010000417.1 GCA_028696755.1 Bacteroidales bacterium
GCTATTGATGGAACCAGACTAGAACCTAAAGAACTAGAGGAACAAAAACAGAATTTATTAAATAAGCTTTTCGCAATAGGTTATTTAATGCACACTTTTAAGTTTGATTCCAAAGCTCTAGGAATTTGGATCATGGAGCATAAACTTACTGAGGACAGTGAAAGTTCTGGAGGATCGGGAAAAAGTTTTTCTGTTAAGTTCCTTGAAAATATAAAAAACATCGTTAACCTGGATGGTAGGAATAAGAAGCTCACAGATAATCCTCACATATTCGAGCGCGTTACTAAGCAAACAAATATTATCAAAATTGATGATGCACATCAGTACTTTGATTTTGATTACTTCTATTCATTGATCACTGGCAATTTAACGACAAACGTTAAACACACCAAGTCTGAGGAGATCAAGTTTGCAGATTCACCAAAATTAGTTGTAACTTCAAATTTTCCACCTCCAAAAAATGATGCAAGCACACTCAGACGTTTATTGATAATGGTATTTTCTGACTATTACCACAAAATGACACACGAGAACGATTATCATGAGGATCGTTTTATATCTCACGATTTCGGTTATGATTTGCACAATTCACTTTACAAAGAGGAATGGTGGAATGAGGACTTTAATTTTCTTATTGACTGCTTGCAATTTTATTTAAAACTATGTCCGCTTAACATCATAATACAGGCTCCAATGGAGAACGTAAACAAGAGAATTAACATTGCTAAGATGGGAATGCAGTTCGAGGCCTGGGCTTCTGTTTACTTTCATGAGGAAAGTGAAAATGTTGATCGTTTGCTTGTTAAGGAAAAAGTTATGGAGGACTTTGTTAAAGCAACTAATTTAAAAGCCTGGACAACTGCAAAGTTCACTAAGGCAATTAGAGCTTATGCAGACAATAGTAAACATTATATAGAATGCCTTAATCCTATCGAGCTTTGTGTTCAGTCTGATCGCAAAAGGATTATTCGTAAAATAAACGGACGGTCCGAAGAAATGATTTACATTAAAACTATCCTTTGCGACAAAATAAATGATTCAGTTGATCCACTTTTTGAAACTAGCTTATAAATGATACTCATAATCAACATAGGATCATTTTATGTGCACATCAGTTATCTGGTTCCAGTTCTGGTATGCACAAATGATTTTATACAGCAAGCTAAACCCTCTGAGATTTCGATAAAAAGTTTTCTCTGGAGATATTATTTGTTTACTTGATTTGTGGAGGACATATATTTAATTCATAATGTGCGAATATGTCCGGGGAAAGTTTACAGCAAGCATAAGATAAGGTCTGTTACAAAACAGGCCTTTTTTTGTGCGTATTTGCGTACAGTAATCGTTTAATCCGTCCGACATCGGAGGACACCGCTTTGTTGTGTGGCTGCTTTTCTCCTTGTCAACCTGTTTATTTTAGGAAAATTTTTGTAACCTTGTAACTAAATAAGAAAAAAATTGATTTATCAATAGTTTCAGAGGTTACAAAAAGGTTACAAAGTAGGTTACAAAAAGGTTACAAAAATTCAATCAATTTTCATCCTAGAACCTTGCTTTAGGCAAAAAACACATGTTTTTCAGGTAAAAAAAAGTGTAACCAGAAGTGTAACCAGTTTTGTAACTTGTTTAATTGTCTGATAATCAGATATTTAGCTTTGTTTTTTTGCGAGGTTACAAAGTTACAATTTTTTTCACCTATATTAGTTATTATAAGTTTATAATAGAGCTGGTATAGTCAACATTTACTGTAAGGTACCAGATCAATATTCTCCTTTCGTAATCTTACAACTCAATTTGTAATCTTACAAAATCACCGTAACGAGTTGACTTACAGTTGTTTATGTCTCGAAAAAATACTATATTTTTACATCGGTAATCTAAAAGTTTACATGTGGTTATACTTCGGTTTTACTTCTGTAAACTTTGGTTTTCAAAAGGTGTTCTTTTGTGGTTTACAGGTAAACAAGATATGTTATTTTTAGTTAAGTAATTGATTATCAGCATTTTAAATGGAAATGGCAAAAACAAGTAAAAATATTAAATCAGAAGTCAAAACTAGGAAAGTAAACAACTTTATTGTTTTAGGTAAATTCAAAAGAATTAGAACTAATGATAGAAAAATTACTTTTTCTGGCGCGGAGATTAAAGTTTCTGAAAACAATTTAAGACACATTCAAAATAAGCATAAGAAAGAACTGAGCGAACTCGGACTTTCTGCAATTGAATTAGTGAGCTTTATTGTTGCAAATTTTAATCAAATACGCAAAGGCACAAACGAATCTTACTGGTTAGTTGTGTATGGTGAGGATAAACCAAAAGCTGCTGCTATTGAATTGAATTATTCGATTAAAAAAGAATTCTGGGAAATTAAGACAGCTATTCCAATGCGTATTGATATGGTAAACAAAAAAACTTTGTTATGGCAGAGTAGCGCACTCTCTGAATAGTTAAACTATTTTCTCTTTCACAGCAGAGCTGATCGCTAAGAACCAAAACAAAGTTTCAAGTGCAAAGGTAAACAATTTATAAAATAAACGCAAATTTTTTTAATATGGCAGAAATAGAAAATAAAGTAAAACTCGAAGGTTGGTCATGTAAACTAACAAAAGAGACTAAGGAAACCTTAACAGAATTACAGAATTCTGGAGACTTCGCAACCGTAAACCAAATGATGGAAACCTTAATCGAAAGGTATTACTCTCCTATTAAATCTCAGGATCAATCTGCAAAGATTACCGAACTCGAAACTAAATTAAAGGAGCTGCAAGAATTGAGTTCTCAGTCTTCTGGAAATAACGACAAAGTTGTTTAGATTTAAGTGGACAGATTATGTCATTAGAAACTGCTCTTATTGAATCAAGGTCGAACTTTGATTTAGTTATTGCGGAACGTAATCAGTTAGAGCAAGATTTAATTCGTGCAAAAGCAAACGGTGAGCTTCAAGAAAATGAGCATGTAATTTATATTGATCCAATCAACTGGAAGATACTTCAATTTGTAGCAGAGCGCGAGGCAGCTAAAAGAAATCAGCC
Organism: Bacteroidales bacterium; assembly: GCA_028696755.1. The sequence goes on from JAQVGK010000417.1 coordinate 3,033, forward strand.
CTGGACTGTGGATGATGTGATAAATTATTTTGTTCACTTCCGATTCGAGCAAGGATCATTAAACGGTGATCTAAATTCGGTTCCAGATTCAGAGATTAAGAAAATGAAAGCTGAATTAAACCAGGAATAATATGAGCGGATTTGGATTAGGATTGATAATGAATAGTCTCGGGCCGATTATTGACAAAAACCTTACTGATGAAAAAATTAAGGAGGTTTTTGACAATATGACAAAGGAATATCCTGTTCTGGATGGTGAAGTTCGTAATATTGGTATAGTTTCTCTGGAGAGTGACGGGAAAACTTATTTCTCAATTGTCGGACTAAATCAACAGAACAAAATTGTCTGTGTTAAAAAGCAATGGAGACTAGTCGAAGGAATTAAACTATTATTAAGCAATTTACCAAAATGAGCAACAATTTAGATGATGCCGGACTATGGTTCGAGAGCAGACACGCAGAAATACAGGAATTTCAAGAACCTGAACAATATAAAAGCTTTATAAATATTGAAGAAGAACCTGAAAACATTCCTGAACAGTCAGAAGTGACTAATAAGCAAGTAAGAACTGAGTTAAATATGATCAAACTTAATGAGCCAACAGCACAAATTGTTGTGACGCTCATGGATACTCTAGTTCCGGTTTTGCTCCTACTTATTATAAAAGGTGCAAACGAAGACAAGTTAAAGCTTACAGAACAGGAAAAAGACACATTAACTCAAGCCTGGGCGCAATACTTAAAAGATAGCA
>JAQVGK010000418.1 GCA_028696755.1 Bacteroidales bacterium
GATGTTTTTGAATTTCATTCTCCAAACTCAGGTTATGATCTTTCAAAAACATTAATGCAAAATTTTTATCACAATCTACATGATCCTTTAAATACTCGGTCCGCATTGCGTCAGAACATCCATTTTACCAATTCCTTTTTAAATCAAGACATAATATTTGCTGTAGAATGGCTACCTGAAGAATTACACTTTTATGTTAATGGGCATTTGACAAAATCTGTCAAATTTGCAGATGAAAATTCTGGATATATTCATACAGAAAGCGATTTTACTTGTACCAATTTTTTAGATGCTATTGGACAAAAAATGCAAATAAGTCTTTCGGTTAACAGCCTAATTTCTCAACATCCTGATTTAAGCAATGGGTTCGAAATTGACTATATCCGTTCGTATAAATTAGTTGAAGGTTTTAATTATGAATATTGGCCTTCAAATTTTAGCATGTCAGACCCAAATATGTTTAAAGTCCATAAAAACATCCGCTTGGGAGGCGTTGGAAAAACAGCAAACATCCCATCAGGGGAAAACATAACAATTTGGGCAACTGACGGAATTATTCTGGATAAAGGATTTACTGTATCCGGAAATACAATATTTACTGCTAGAAATATTGCAACAACAGAATTGTTTAATTATTAATTATTTAATTTTATTATTATGAAAAAGAATTTTAATGTAATCATTTTATTCGTAGTTATGTTAGTTTCTACAAACTCAATTTACTCACAAATTAAAGTACATGACGATAATCATGTTAGTATCGCAAGTTTAACGAAAGGAGGAGGTTTGCAAATACAACCAAACGGTTATACATATTTTCAACCTGCTGTTTACAATGCATGGGGCTGGATGAACTTAGTCTTTGCTCCTCTTTCAACTTCTAAGTGTTGGATTGTTAGAGACAACTCTGGTAATCACACATTTCATGTTAGGGGAAATGGAGATGTGGTATGCAATGTGCTTTATGAATTATCCGACGGATCTGTTAAAACAAACGTAAATCAAATATCCAGTGCAACCGAAAAGATTATGAATCTACAGGGTGTATATTTTGATTTCGTTAATGACGTAACTCAAGACACTATTGTATTTTCCGACAAATATGGCAACATTTATACTTACATCACAAATTCAGAAAATGAGGAAGATTTGTATAATAATGAAAATATTGACGCAAGTGCAGTACAAGCAATAATTTCAGAAAAAAACCGCCAACATCTAGGATTAATTGCACAAGAAGTCGAGCAAGTTGTCCCAGAAGCCGTAAGAACTCAAACAGATGGAAAAAAAGCTGTATCTTATAGCAGCTTAATCCCAATTTTAATTGAAGCCTTCAAAGAACAACAAGAAAGAATATTGGAACTAGAAGCATATATTCAAAACTGTTGCGAATATGATGATAATAATAAAAATAAAAGCCTTTTAGAAGATGAGCATGAAAAAAACGAAGTCACATCTAAGTTACATCAGAATACTCCAAATCCATTTAATCAATCAACCATAATTAAATATGAAATTGGAATAAACACTATTAACGAGGCATTTATATATGTATTTGATCTACAAGGGAAACTATTAAAATCCTATCCAATTCAGAATACTAAAGGCAATATTCAAATAAATGCTTTTGATTTTCAACCAGGTATGTATTTGTATTCTCTAGTTGTCAATAAAAAGGAAATTGATACAAAACGAATGATTTTAACTCAATAAAATAATTTATGTAAGGAAAGTTAATTTACTTTCCTTACTATAACTTTTAAAATTATGTATTATGAAAAAGCTTATTATTATAATCATAGCATGTGTCTGTCAAGTTGCGTATTCTCAGCAAGATGTAATTATTTTTGTGCAGGCAAAACAACTCTCTAACAGTCTAAGTCTAGACACCATTCTCATTGAAAATTTATCAAATGGAACAAACGTTAACATTTACAATCTCCCTCAAGGTGTTAGCAATTATGAAATTAATTTAAGTCAAGGTGCAGAAGTAAACTCTATTGCTCAAATAGCAGAACAAACCACAAATTTTAAACTAATTTCTAATCAACCCGGATTGAGCAGATTCTCTATTAAATCAATGTGCTCTGATTTTTTGCATCTAGAGCTATTTAACATTCATGGTCAAAGCTTGTATAAAACTACTGAACAAATTGTTGTAGGAACCAACACATTTGATTTTTTGAATAACTATCCGTCTATTGGTATTTTAAGCCTAAAGACTAGTAAGGATAAATATTCAATAAAAGTAATTGGTGCAGAATCTCAAATTACAAAACTAAGTTTATCAAACCTGAATGATTTAAGCTTAATTGCTAAAAATAAGAGTCTTAAAACAGATTTTGACTACAGTTATGGAGATACAATCCGAATTACAGCGAAAAAACAGCAATTTCATGCAAATTCAATAGTGTTTGTTCCCGTAAACAATGCAAGCTATATTATTTATTTAAGTCAACCATGTCCCGAAATTGCAACCGTAACAGATTACGACGGAAATATTTATAACACTGTTAAAATTGGAAATCAATGCTGGTTAAAAGAAAATCTTAAAACAACGCACTATTCAGATGGAACAGCAATAACTCATGCAAATAGTTATACAAACTGGGATTGGCCTGATGTAAAATATTATTTCAATTGCAACGATAATCCTGACAATTCAGTTTTATCTGGCAGACTGTATACATCTGGAGCTACTCTCAGAGGCATATTTGACCATGACGAAGACTTACAACAAACAAATCTTCAAGGTCCTTGTCCAACAGGTTGGCATATTCCTAACAATAGTGACTGGCAACAACTATTAGATTTTACCAATTCGAGTTCTAATAACAATTATCTAAAATCAACAGAAGGGTGGAACAACAGCAATAATGGCATTGACAAATTTGGTTTTTCAATTTTACCCTCAGGTGCAGCAAAAGCACTTTCTAATGGTACTGGTTATTATTTTGAAAACTGTGTAGAGGTCTCCAAATTTTGGACTTCATCAATTGACAATTATGCTGTAGTATACTACTGGTCAATAACGATAGAAAACCCTGGAGTATTAAATCAAATTAGTAATACTCATCATGCATATTCAGTTCGTTGTATTAAAGACTAATCAAAATATGTTGACTTTTTTCGATAACTTCTATAAATAAACAATTTACATAAGCATAAAAGCCTTTATAAATAAAAGCATTTTATAAGATTTTAGTGGTTTTCCGGTTGAAAAATGCTCGGCTAAATGGCAGATTGTTTTTGCTCCTGCCCTACTAAACTTTGCCAGCAAAACCAAACAGCCATTTGCCTAATTGCGTAAATAACTGAACGGTAGTTGTACAAATATGCAAAGAGAGATATGGTAATTTTTGAGTAAAGGAATGAATAACACACGGTAATTTTTGAAAATGAGAGCTACATAGTTCAAGTAAATAAGCATTTCGGTTTGACAACAATCGTTATCGAAAGAAATGTTTTCAGATAGTACGGTTTTCTAACGGTTTTCCCGCAGCCTGATGGAAACGCCAGTTGGCAACAAAGGCTTAGCACAATTGCTGGTTCGGAGCGTGTTTGTACGTTCAGAACTTTTAATTAAATTTGTAGCGGGTTTGTCAGTGAAGTGTTTCAAAAACCGCAACATGTGCCAAGCCTCAACCGTTACCGCCAAGTGTAGAAGACCGTTGGTACTACAAGAAAACTCTAAGTAAACCATTGCAAAAAGACAGACAAACAAAATATTGACAAGACTAGAGAGCCGACACTCAAACCGAGCCGATGTTTTTTATTTTTT
>JAQVGK010000419.1 GCA_028696755.1 Bacteroidales bacterium
CCTATTTTCAAATTGCTCATGATTTAAACATTTAAGATTAGACAAATATAAAATTAACATTTGTTAAAACCATAGCAAAATGAAAAAGTTTATTAACAATTGGGAAAAAAGTTAGGAAATCAGAAAACAGAAGACAGAAGACGGAATGAGGAAATTCTGCATCATTCTGCTTTCTGTTTTCTGTCTTCTGTCTTCGTTTAAAAAATTACTCTTCCCAACCATTAAATAGATTCAAAGAAAAAGTTGTATTCGCAATTATTCCGTTTGGTCCTTGAAGTGTAACATTAATAAACATAATCTCGTGAAGAGGCTCTTTTGCTTTTTCGATTTGGGTTTTAACACTATCGCCAATTTTACCTCCTGGTATTGTCGAAATCATAGCAGCGCCCTCTGTTTCGATCATAAAATCGTAAGATATTATTTCGTACTTAATATCGTACGGAAAACTTTCTGGCATATTCACAACAAAGTACAAATTGTCGAGAATTTCCTCTTTTGAGAAAGATCGTTTAACTGAACCTAAATTTCCCAAGCTTACAATCGGGGTTGGAATATCACGTACTTTAAGATGGTTAATGGTTGTGTTATCAGAATGAACTCCTTGTTGATGTTCAACAGTAATGATTAGCTCATCTTTTTCGAAATCAATTGGAACAAATACAGAAATTTTACCCTCTTTATTAATAATTTGTGCTCCATCACTTGCGGTAATCTGCAAATCTTTTAGCTCGAGACCGCACAAATTTATTGCAAGCGGGTTTTCAATTCCTCGGTAAAGAACAACAGTTTTGGGAGTCCAGAAATTTACAGCTTGATTTTGAGATTTTGCCGTTCCAAACACTAACAGTAATAGTACTGCAATAACAATTGAATTTGTCTTCATAATTTTTTGGTTTAAAAATGTGTTACAAAATAGAAATAATAATAGATATAAACAACAAGTAATGATAAATAAATTTTAGCGGCCGTTATTTTGTTAACGAGATTGGGTTTGAAAATATTGTGGAAATGGCGAGTTGGGAACTCTTTATGTTATGGCGAATTTTGTCCAAAGAATTAAAATTGTGAAGCGACACAGTCCAGCGCATAGCGACATTGTCAAATCCGAAGTCCTTCGCACAGCGACACTGTCAGGTCCGAAGGACGCTGACAGGTCTGTCTCCGATCTTCGGGCTTTTCACTTTCGCTTCTTCGCAAAAAATTCCTTTAACAATTCGCCACATTCATCGGCGAGGACGCCACCGGTAAGGGTGGTTTTTGGGTGAAGGATGCGAGGATCTACATTAGTAAAACCGCGTTTTTCGTCGTATGCTCCGAAAACAACATTTGAGATTTGCGACCAGGCAAGAGCTCCAGCACACATTACACAAGGTTCGAGCGTAACATAAAGCGTGCAATCGGTAAGATATTTCGAACCCAAATAATTTGATGCTGAGGTTATTGCCAGAATTTCGGCATGAGCCGTAACATCCGTAAGCATTTCGGTTTGGTTGTGACCACGAGCAATAAGTTTTCCATTACTAACGATTACTGCACCAACCGGAACCTCATCACTTTCCATTGCTTTGCGCGCTTCTTGCAGCGCCATTCTCATATACTGTTCGTGGTTCATATCTCTTTAATTTAATAAAATTATTTAGTTGCCAATTTAATAATGTTATCTGTTTTGGGCATTTCGACTTCGCTCAATACATCGCATGGAGCATGGGGCAATTGATGCTTAGAGTTAACACTCTGCTAATTATAAAATTTAGCACAATGTTATTATTAGCACAAATATTATTCTCTCTACAATTTAGCGCCATGCTCCATGCTCCATGCAATTTTTAATTCGTAGCTTTTTTATAATATTATTCCTACAACCAGCTAAATACATACGTTTTTGTTTAACTTTCTAATTTTACCAGTATCACTACATTCTCGCAAAAGTTGAAGAATATCTTTTCCAATTTCTGGATGAATAAAATCCGGTGCAATTTCGCACATTGGCAAAAGGACAAACAACCTTTCGCTAATTTTTGGATGTGGAACTGTTAATGATTCGTTTTCGATAATCTGCTCGCCATAAAAAAGAATGTCGATATCCATTGTTCTGCCTTGGTAACCAGAATTACTGCGCACTCTTTTCATTTCTAGTTCGATGGCTGTTGTAATTGTAAATATTTCGTCAGCAGTTTTGTTGGTTTTTATCATTACAACTGCATTTGTAAAATATTTTGCATGTTCAAATCCCCAAGGTTCAGAAACATATACCGAAGATATTTTATCGGGCACAGAGATACGTTCCGAAATCAGATTTAAAACCTGTTCAATATTTTTAAGCCTATCGCCTAAATTCCCACCTATGCCAAGATAAACTTCAACCATTTCTGATGCTATTAAGAATGATAGATTCTTTTAGTAAAGAAACATACTGAAAAACTAGTTTGGGGCATGGAGCATGGGCATGGGGCATGTGGCATGGATAAATCCTGCCATGCTTCTTGCACCATGCTCCATTCAAAACGTCAAAATAAATTTCTATAATTTTCTCCACCGTTAAAATTATTTCATTTAGTTTTCTGTACAATTTCTACACATTTCTATTTTTTCGCGCTGCGAAAATACTGATTTTATAAACTTAATGTACGATTCCGAATTGCGTATTTGATTTAAATTTTGTTGCTTAATATCTCCCATTACAAATTCCGCATCTTTATCGAAACAGCACGGAACAAGTTTTCCATCCCAAGTAACTACCGAACCAAAAATAATTCTGCGACAATAATTTGTCAATTTAGATTTTAGTAGAAATGTATTTCCGACAATATTGTATCGTGAGTATTTTTCATTCTTTGGTAAAATTGAAATCTGCGAACTCTCGTATATCTGAGCTGTTTTTAAACTTATTTTATCAATCTTAAATTGTGATTTGATTCTTTTGAGATTTGGGATTTCATTTTCGTTATGGCTGAAAACTAAAAACTGCACTTCGACAAAAGGCCTTTTCTTTTTTGGCATTTGCGAAAGCAATTTTAACGCTTCAAACACTTTGTTAATTTCACCGTTCACACGATATTTATTATAAGTTTCTTGAGTCAATCCATCGAGCGAGATAATTATTTTGTCGGGCATATTTTCTTTTAGAGAATCAAAAACTGAAGCTAAAAGATTAGCATTTGTTGAAAGCTCGGTGAAAATCCTGTTGTTTCGTGCATAGCTTATCATATTGCCCAATTGTTTATGCAGTAGAGGTTCGCCCTGAAAATGCAAAATTAAATTTATCAAATGCTTTTTGTTTTCGTCAATCAGGTTTTTAAAAACATCAATATCAGCAAAACCTTTTTGACGAGTTAACTTTCCACTTCCCGATGGACAAGCGGGACATTTTAAATTGCAATAGTTTGTCGGTTCAAAAGAAAGAAATGATGGTGGTGGAATAGCAATAAGATCAACAAGTTTGGGTTTTCTTTTTATTTTACAGAAATAGCGACATAATCTGAAGTAGTTCAGGATTTTGGAAATAGTAATATATTTTAGGTTTGAAAAATACTGCAATTTATTTTTTTGCGCAATTTAAATATTTTTGTGAACACATTGGGTTACGGAATCAGATTTTAAAGAACAATTTACTCTCAATTATTATCTATGAGCAATTAAGAATTCCGACACTTAAGTTCAATTAGTAAATGCAACTTTTAGGAGTATAAATGTATTCTTAATATCGCAACCCTAATCTCTCTTTGTGGAGTGAAGCGTAGCGAAACGGAGCAAAGAGAGATTAGGGTTGCCCCCTTT
>JAQVGK010000015.1 GCA_028696755.1 Bacteroidales bacterium
TTTTCTCCAACGTAAACAAGTACAAATTCGAGCTGAATAATTGCGAGTAGCAGTATAAAAATGTTAAGTATTATATCTGCCTGAGTCTTTTTCGGTTTTAGAAAAAATGCAAGCAGGGCAAAGCATACCGAGACTAGGAGAGGAGTCACCTGAATCAGGTTTTCTGCCATTTGTTGCGCTACTGTTTGCATTATTAAATTTTTGTAAAAATAATGAATTGTGTTGATATTTCGACGTGACTAACAAAAATAGCAGCTCGGATTGCGAACTGCTATTCTGTAGTTGTTAAGTTTAAACTAGATTCTTTCCTCAATCTTTTTCCAGTCAACAAGTTCCCAGAATTTTGCTAAATAGCTTGGTCTTAAGTTTTGATAATCAAGATAATAAGCATGTTCCCAAACATCAGCAGTTAATAAAGGCTTTTCTGATGTTGTTAGAGGAGTTCCGGCATTGGATGTGCCTGTAATTTTTAATTCCCCATTATTATCAACCACTAGCCATGCCCACGCAGAACCAAAAAGACCTATTGCTGCATTTGTGAATTCTTCTTTGAATTTCTCGAACGTTCCCCATTTTGCATTTATCATCTCTGCAAGTTTGCCACTTGGAGCTTTTTGTGGGTTAGCCGAAAATCCTTCCCAGTAAAAAGTGTGATTCCAAACCTGAGCAGCATTGTTAAAGATTCCGCCTTCGGAGGTCTTTACAATTTCGACAAGCGATTTGCCAGCAAATGGTGTTCCCTCGATTAACGAATTCAATTTATTAACATAGCCCTGATGATGCTTAGTGTAATGAAACTCAACTGTTTTTGCACTGATGTGAGGCTCGAGAGCGTTCATTTCGTAAGGTAATTTTGGTAGTTCGATCATAGTCTTTTATGTTTAAGGTTTTTAAATAAAATTTACACGATTTGAACAGCTAAGTTAAGAAAAAGTTGTTGGATTGTAGCTAAATAATGCTAATTTAGAGAGATTCTGAATAGTTATATTAATAAAATCCGATAAAACTAAGGATCGTTGGAAATAAAAACGTGAAAAAATTTAACGCGAATTCACGAATTAAAATTTTCTGTAAGGGATATTTTTATTAACCAATTGTTACGAATTTGAATGCAATAAATTGCTTCATAAATTTTAAGTGATAGAAATAGCATTTATGAAGAATTAAAAATAACCTGACGAATTGATTCATCAGTAACAATTCGTTCATTGGCGTTAATAAATTAGGACTTTAGCAACAGATTGTATGAAAGGAAAATTTAACGTGAACGGCTATAGCCCTCAGCGAAGCTAATGCACGAATTAAAAGTATCTGCGAGGAATACTTTTATTAACCAATTGTTACGAATTTGAATGCAATAAATTGGTTTAAAAATATGGTTAAATGCAATTATGAAAAAAGTAGAACTCGAACTAATAAATTCGTAAAAATTCGCACAAGAGAAAGATAAGGAAACATCAGAAATAATGAGAGATAAAAGAGCGGGCTAACTGAAGGATTTATTTATTCAAACTATTTTGTTTTATAGTTCAATTCGTTCATTCGCGTTCAAACTGATAAGGCGTCAGCAACGAAGATTATTTGTGGAAAATCTAAGTTGTGATTTTAATAAATTTCAATGGTTATAAATAATTTGAAAAATTTGACTTATATTTGAAATAAATACTATGAGCGATATTTTACATAAAGAGGAGAGCTATACAATAATTGGCATTTGTATGGAGGTTCATAATCAATTAGGACCAGGTTTCTCTGAAATAGTTTATAAAGATGCTTTAGAGTATGAATTTAATACAAGGGGTATTGATTATGAGCGAGAGAAAAATTATAAAGTTTCATACAAAGAAGCGATTCTTGCTCACGATTTTTATGCTGATTTTGTTGTCTTCAATAAGATTATTCTGGAGGTTAAGGCGGCAACAAAGATATCAGACGAATTTATTTCTAAAGCTATGAACTATTGCAGAGTTTCAAATTGTAATCTAACCTTAATTGTGAATTTTGGAGAACCCAGTCTAAGTTCAAAAAGGGTAATTGTTGATGAAATTTACCGTGAGTGGTTAAAAAGTAGAAAATTATCAATATAACTCAATCCATCCTTAAATACACGGCACATACAAATCCTTTTTTGGATTTATGCACAAAACCGGGATTCCGGCGGAGTTCGAAATGATTGATTCCTCTGGGAACCCAAAAAATCTTGTAATTAGATTTTCTTCTTTTGTTGTCAGAATGCACATAAATAATGAATCATTATTGTCGGCATAATGGAGGGCTTTTTTGTCAATCGACGAACGCGTTCTCTCTCTTGGATAGTCTGTGTAACTTAGATTATACTTATCAAAAAAGTTTTTACAGAATTTAATGTTTGCTTTAAGGCTGTCCTGTGGGTTTTCGTAATAAATTAAATCTATGCCAGTTTTTAAGTTCTTTGCGAAATATGTTACCCAGCCAGTCTTTTCTTTTGTCTCTTTGCGATAATCAAGTGACATTACAACATTTTTTTTGTCATCGGGAGACGGGCTGTTTTTCTGAACTACAAAATAAGGAATTCTAGATTTGCGGATAATCTTTACGGCTGATGAACCAGATAAGAATTGCGGATCGTTTTTGCCATGTGTCCCCAGAACTATTAAAAATGCATCTAAGCGCTCTGCAGTAGAGTTGATAATTGTGCAAGTGCAGCCTTCGTCAACATAATATTCACAATCAATAAAATGATCAGTTTTTATGTTTTCGCAAAATGCTGCAAGGGCTTCTTTTACTTCAAATAAGGTGTCCGACCTACTGAAATAGTTATAAGAGTTTTCATTTATTACATGAATAATTTGCAATCTGCGCTTAAATTTTTTTGCCAAATAAATCGCCCATTGCAAGCTTTTTTCGCCAACTTCGGTAAAGTCGGTATAAACTAAAATATTCTGAACTTTTGTGTCTTTCATTTGTTATTTGTAAATTGCGAAACTAATAAAATTATTAACTTTAAAACCAAAAAATTTTATCTAAATGAACCCAAAAGTACTAAATGTAAGTGAGAGTGTAAAATGGATCGGGATTCTGGATTTCGACATCAGAGTGTTCGATATTGTGATGGAAACAAAATTCGGTACTACTTACAATTCTTATTTTATTGATGCCGACAAAAAAACAATCGTTGAAACTGCAAAAGAAAAATTTGCTGATGAGTATCTCGAAAAGGTAAAATCAGTTACCAATCCTGCAGAGATTTCTTACATAATTATGGATCATACCGAGCCTGACCATTCGGGTAGTCTTGCAAAACTATTGGAAATTGCTCCAAATGCTGTTGTTGTTGGTAGCGGACAAGCAATTAAATACTTGCAAGATATGCATCAGACTAAGTTCGAGTATTTAGTTGTAAAAGATGGCGATGAACTTAGCCTTGGTAATAAAACTCTTAAATTTATCGGTGCTCCAAACCTTCATTGGCCCGATTCTATTTATACTTATTTAGTTGAAGATAAGGTGTTGTTTACTTGCGATTCGTTCGGCGCTCACTTTGCTCACAACGAGATGTTCGACGATTTGGTTGGAAATTATGATGAAGCTTTTAAATATTATTTTGATGTTATTCTTAAACCTTACAGCAAGTTCATGCTCAAGGCAATCGAAAAAATTAAATGCCTCGAAATAAGTGTTATCGCAACAGGACATGGTCCAATTCTTAGGACTAATCATAAGGAAATAGTTGCATTAAGCGAAAAGTTTGCAAAGGAATACCTTGAACTAAATGATCATCCAAAGAAAAAAGTTCTGATTACTTACGTTTCGGCTTATGGATACACTGGCGATATGGCCCATGCTATTGCTTGTGGAATTCGTGAAAACGATCAGGTAGAGGTAGAGGTTTTAGATATTGAAACAATTGATCTAGGAGAACTTGACTCAAAACTTGTGCTTAGCGATGCAATTCTGGTTGGTTCTCCTACAATCAATCAAAACTCATTACTGCCAGTTTACAAAATGTTTGCGGTTGTTAATCCATTGCGCGATCGCGGAAAACTTGCTGCTGCTTTCGGATCGTATGGCTGGAGCGGAGAAGCCGTAGAAATTGTTGAAGCTAATCTTAAAGCTCTTAAATTTATGATGTTCGACAATCCAATGGCAATGAAATTTAGACCAGATTCTGACCAAAAAGAGCAACTCGCCGAATACGGTAGAAAATTTGCTGGGAAACTTATTGCTAACTAGACTTTAAACTATTGACAATTATTAACAAAAAACGGATGAAAATATTAATTCTTCATCCGTTTTTTTTGTAAAATTAAATGTATTTTGCATGCCTAAACTTACTGCTATGAAATCAATTTTATTTTTCTTATTTATTATAATTTCTGCGTCTCTGTTTGCACAGGGTAAAAGTGGAAAACTAATCATTCTTCATACAAACGATTTGCATAGTAACTTAACAGGATTTTCGCCCGAAATTGAATATACTCCTTGCCAAACTGGCGACGATTCTACTCGTGCTGGCTTTGCAAGGATATCTGCGATGATTGAACTTGAGAGATTCGAAAATCCCGAAAAAGTTCTGGTGCTTGATGCTGGAGATTTTTTAATGGGTACTTTCTTCCATATTTTTGAACCAACTCAGGCATTGCAGCTTAATTTGATGAAGAAAATGGGCTACGATGTCGTTGCTTTGGGTAATCATGAATTTGATTTCGGACCACAAACTTTAGCTAAAATTATAAATGGAAGTCTAGAGAATGGCGAAATTCCTGCTCTAACATTTGCAAATGTTGAATTTGATGAAAAGTCGGATCGGGATGATTGGTTTAAAGATCTTTACACGATAGGAATAATAAAACAATACCAAATCGTTGAGAAAGGTGGTTTTAGAATTGGTGTTTTTGGATTGATTGGCGATGATGCAAAACAAGTTGCACCAAATGCAGCTCCGTTAAAAATTACAGACAGGATAAAAACTGCTAAAAAAATTGTAAAGATTTTGCGCGAAGACGAAAAAGTTGATTTGGTTATTTGTCTTTCTCACAGTGGTGTAGATTTGGATAAAAACGGAAACTGGTCTGGCGAGGATGTTGAATTGGCGCAAAAAGTTAAAGGAATCGATTTGATTGTTTCGGGGCATACACATACTGAAATTTTTGATCCTATTATGATTGGAAACGTTCCGATTATTCAAACTGGTTCGCAGGGAAAATCTTTAGGACGATTGGAGATGAATATCAACAATGGCGAAATGACTTCGATGAAATATCAGTTAATGCCTGTTGATGATAAAATTAAAGGCGACTGTAAAATTCATCAGGATATTGCTGGAAGAATTAGAGTTATTGATGATGAAATTCTTAAGCCCGAGGGTTTAGGTTATTATCGTCCTCTTGCCGAAACGTCTTATGAACTGATATGTGACGAGTATGGAGATTTGGATTCGAGCAATCTTGGACCAGTAATTTCTGATGCAATTCTTTATTATGTAAATAATTTCAGTCCTGTAAAAACTGATATTACACTTATTGCAGCAGGTATGGTTCGCGATAAAATTAGAGTTGGCTTTAAAGGCGTGCAAACTGTTACTGATATTTTTAGGATTGTTAGTCTTGGCGAAGGCAATGATGGAATTCCAGGATATCCGCTGGCACAAATTTATTTAACTCCGCACGAAATTAAAAATGTTATCGAACTTCTTTTAGTTGCTCCAAAGCAAAAGCCATCGTATTATTGTTTTTACAGTGGAATTAAGATTTATTATGATGAAAGCAAAGGCTTGCTCAAAAAAATCTACAAAATGGAAATAGGAGGGCAGGAAGTTGATTTTTCAAAGAAAAACAAAACCCTTTACAGCTTAACTGCAAATTCATATATGCTAGAATTTGTCGGCGAAATTCGCGGTATGACCTTCGGAATTGTAAAAGTTTCGCCAAAAGATGTAAATGGAGTTGAAATTAAAGATAATAAAACAACCTGGATTGATTTTGATGCCGATAAAGAAGGAATTCAAGAAGGAAAGGAATGGATGGCGATGGTTAAATATCTGCAATCATTCCCAGATTTGAATGGAAACAAAATTCCCGATTTTCCCGATAAATACCGACTTCCGATTATTAATACTGTGAAGAAGTAGAACAAACGCAACCTGTCAGTGTTGAAAACCTGACAGTGTTGCAAACCAGAACTTCAGCGGTTTGCAACACTGTCAGATCCTTGGGATACTGACAGGTTAGTTTACACGCTCATCTGTACATAAACCCATTCTCCGTTTTCAAACTTGTAATACATTTGTAATGCAGAAAAGGCGTTTACAACAGTTTGCTTTTTTAAATCATCGGTAAGGTCAACCTGCATAATTTTTTCCATATCCATTTGATAGCCAACACCCATCTGAGTAGCTGCACTGCCGATTAAGCTTCCTGCACCAGGAATTCCAGCCAGATTGCCAAGGGCATTTGCACCTGCCGATACAGCCATGTTCGAACCAGCCATCTTTGCCATTTCGGCATTCATCTTTTTCATTATTTCCTCCTGAGAGGCCATTGCCATACCATAAGTTTCTAATGGCTGTTCCTGATTTTTTGCCTGTATTTTTATTTTTACCTGATTGCCAGTCCAAGTTTCTTCAACTATCAAACTCTTGATTGATTCATAAGTGATTTCCATAGTTTTAAATTTAGGTTTATGCAAATATATCAAAATCTATGGACTGACAAGTTCGTTTTTTGGTCAGTTGAGTGATTTTGGTGGTGGATGGTCTAAACCAACCTGTCAGCAGTCAATCGCAACCTGTCAGTGTTGAAAACCTGACAGTGTTGCAAACCAGAACTTCAGCGGTTTGCAACACTGTCAGATCCTCCGGATACTGACAGGTTAGTCTCCGTTTAGATTTTCGATAGCACCAAATCCATAACTTCTTTCTCAATTGTCAAAGCTTTCTTTTCAATTTCGGCTCCTTCGGCAAGTACTTTTGCAACAAAGTCTTTGTCCTTATAGCTTCCAGTATTTATTCTTACGTTGAGATAAGCACCTTGAACGCCAGCGCGAGCAGCTAAAGCACCAACTGCAGCATCGCTAAGCGAAGCTTCGAGTCCATGTTTTGCCATTTCGAGCATTACCTCCATGCTGTCGCAGCACATTTCCATTGTTTGAAGAGGAATTTCAATAGCATATTTTGTTGCATCCTGAATTGCCTGTGTGCGTGCAGCTTTTTCATCGTCGCTTCCTTTTGGTAAGCCAAATGCATCCATAATTTTATTGAAAGCGTTGGTGTCTTCGTCAACAAGCTTTAGAAGTACATCGTGGTAATATTTTCCTTTTTCCGCCCAGTCGCTGTAAGCTATCCATTGGTCGTCGTGGCGATATTTGTTTGCGGTAAGGTTAGCAACCATTGTTCCTAAGGCAGCGCCTAAGGCACCCATGTAAGCAGCAATCGAACCTCCGCCTGGAGCTGGAGCTTCTGATGCTGTTGTATGGCAGAATTTTACCAAATCCATGTCGATAAGTCTTTTGCCAGTGTTTTCTTCGAGCATATACTCGATGATGTTTTTCTGTGGATCGAAAGGTTTAAGTTCGTCTAAACCAAGCGATTTAACAGCAATCTTAATAATTTCCGAATCTGCAATACCTGTTGAGCGGCCTTGTTTTTTTAAGAAATATTTACCTGCATCAAGAATTGATTTCAGTGGCATAACACCAACAAGCTCCGAGCCAGTAACTCTGATTCCGTTAGCAGCAGCGCGTTCGCAAACTGTATCGAAAGCAACATGCACAGGTGTAACATTAATATCGGTAAGGTTCATCGAAATTTGAGCAACACCATATTCCTCAATGTACCAGCCAATAGCTTTTACCGATTTTAAAAGTCCTGGTTCAAAAACCTGATTCCCATTTTCGTCTAAAACTGGTTTTCCTGTAACAGGGTGTCCTTCTCTTTTTACTCGACCTTTTTCGCGAACATCGTAAGCGATAGAGTTGGCTTTATTTACCGAAGTAGTATTTAAGTTAATGTTGTATGCAACCAAGAAGTTTCTAGCACCAACAGCAGTAGCACCAGTTCTCATAGTGTGAGCATTCCATTCTGCCGGACCAAAATCTGGTTTCCATTCTTCTGAAGTAATTCGTTTTGCTAGTCCTTCGTATTCACCGCTGCGGCAGTTTGCAAGGTTTCTGCGTTTTGGAGTAAATGCAGCACTTTCGTAACAGAAAATCGGGATGTTAAGTTCTGTACCAATTCTTTCGGCAAGTTTGCGAGCATACTCAACTGTTTCTTCCATTGTGATGTTCGAAACAGGAATTAGAGGACACACGTCGGTTGCACCAAAACGAGGGTGAGCGCCTTTATGTTTGCTCATATCAATAATTTCGGATGCTTTTTTTACTGCTAAAAATGCAGCATTACAAACTTCGTTGGGAGTTCCAACCATTGTAAAAACGGTACGGTTTGTAGCTGCTCCTGGATCTACGTCCAAAAGTTTTACACCATCACATGCTTCAATAACATCTTTAATTTGTTGAATTATGGACATGTCGCGTCCTTCACTGAAATTCGGAACACATTCGATTAACTGCTTCATAAGTTCTTAGTTTTTATTTTCTGCAAAGTAAATAAGAAATTCATAAATTTTAACAATTGTTTTTATGTTTTTGGGATGGTTTGGGGTATTTGTTGTCCAATCAAAATATCATATATTTGCAAGAATACTAATTCGTTAATAAATAAAATTCACTAAAATAGTGAATAATATAAAAATATATTTATCTTTGTAAAATTATTGTAATGATTATCGAGTTCGAAAAGGAATATTTGCGTGAACTGTATGAAGAAGGTAAATCGAGGAATAAAAAATACAGGTTTCAACCGACTGTTGTTAAGCAGTATAAAAACACTATTGATAAAATGAGACCTGCAAAAAGAATTGAAGACCTTTTCTTATTAAGAAGCCTGAACTACGAAATGCTTACTGGAAAAAATGGCTTACAATCAGTTCGCGTTAACGATAAATACCGGATTGAATTCTACACAAGAACAGTAGGTGAAGAACCCGAAATTCTTACAATTTGTTCGATTACCGAATTGAGTAATCATTACAAGTAACTAAACAAAACGTAAATAATTATGAGTCAAATAATTCCAACCCCTTACCAACCAACACATCCTGGTGTTTTATTGGCGGACGAAATAAAAGTTAGAGGCATAAGTCAGAAAGAGTTAGCATCTAATCTTGGTGTTTTGCCAAGCTTTTTAAATGAAATTCTCAAAGGTAAACGGTCTATAACCGCCGATTTTGCTATTCTTCTCGAAAAAATTCTTGATATTCCTGCTGATTACTGGATGCGTTTTCAATCTAATTATGATATTGATAAAGCGAGAATTAAGGAAAGAAATCTTAAAAAACTTGAGCAGATAAAGAATTGGAAGTTAATTGAGAACAATGTGCCCGTTTCTCAATTGCGATTATATGGATATTTTGGGGATAAGATTGCTGAAAATATAAAATTAGCTAAGAAATTGTATCGCGTCGATAATATTGATGGTATTAGTTCTCAGGTCTCAGAGCAAAATAGCATTTATTCATCTTCAGCGAATAATTCAATAACTGTTTTAGCATGGTATAGAGTTGCAGAATATGAGGCATTAAAATTAAATGTGAATTCTTTTGATATTATTAAAATTGAAGAACTTAAAAAAGAAATAGAAGTACTTACTTTAACATTAGAACATACAAATGAAACATTAGTTAACCTTTTAGCAAAGTACGGAGTGAAACTTGTTTTTATGCCGAAATTTGTAGGTTGTGATACTCAGAAATATGTTTTTTGGTCTGATCAAAATCCTGCGATAGCAATGTTGCAACCAGATAGTTTTAGGTCTGAGTTTTTCGAATTACTTAATAATTCTGTTGAATCTATTGAAATTAATTCGAAGAAAGATAATGTTCTATAAATTACAATACTAATCATAATTTTGCATTTATGGTAAAGATTTTTAGCTGTATTTTTTTGTTATTTTTAACAATATTCTACTCATGTCAAAAACCTGAAGTCGTGTCCGGGAAGCATTCGTTTGTAGATGGAAGGATGAAAATCATTTTTGTTAAATCTCAACAGATTGATCAAAACACAATAGAATCCAGAAAATTATTTAACAAATATTTGAAACAAGTTTCTGAGTTAATATCAGAGAAAGAATATGAATTAACTCTTAAACAGTTAGAAATTTGTGGTGCTGAACTGGTTGAGAACGAAGAATTGATTAATCTTTTTGAACTTTATAATTACTTTGAAGCCGAGATACAAGGGATGGTTGAAAAGACCGTTGATGATTCGGAGCTGCAAATGGTATCTGATGTAATTTGCTTCTACAGAGATTCAGTGGACAAAATAGATATTGATTACCTGCTTGCTCCTTCTGAAGGATATACAGTTACGATTGATTCTTACACTCCACATTTAGATTCAGTAAATTCAGAAGAAATAATTATTGATAATTTTTAGGATGTAATATTTATTTCGGTAAAAGAGTTTTCCGAAATCTTATTACAATTCCTCTCTTTGTCTTTCAAATATTTCTCCCTACATTTGCACAAAATCATCTTTATGAGATTAAAGCGACCGATATTTTTGATTTTTTGTTTGCTTTCAGCAATTGTGCTGCATTCTGCCGTGCTTGTAAAACCGCAACATGCCGAGATTTATGCTTATTCTGGCGATAATCAAACGCAAACTACTGGGCAAATTCTGGATCATCCTATTCGAGTTTTGGTAACTGATAAAAATGGTAATCCACTCAAGGAACACGAAGTTGTGTTTACGATAATTACGTACCCTAAAAATGCCCAAGGTTACAGAATTGATAAAACTCATGTGTGCACCGATTCGGTGGGAATAGCAGTAAATTACTTTCAGGTAGGAGATAAGGAGGGTGTTTACGAAATTCTTGTAAGCTCAAACGAGGATTGCGATGCTAACAATCTAGTCTATCAGGTAAATGCACGAAAAAAGTCATGGGTTTTGTTTTTAGTTTTCGGTTTGCTGGGTGGATTAGCGATTTTTCTTTACGGTATGGATATACTTAGTATAGGTATGCAGGCTGCGGCTGGAAATAAAATGCGAACTATCATTGCAAAATTTACTCAAAATCGTTTTTTAGGACTTATTGCTGGTGTTGTGGTTACTTTGTTGGTTCAGAGTAGCTCGGCAACATCCGTAATGCTGGTTGGTTTTGTAGAGGCCGGACTCATGAGTTTTGTGCAAACCCTTGGAATGTTGCTGGGTGCTGGTATTGGAACTACAATTACTGCTCAGCTTATCGCACTTAAAATAACTGATTATGCACTACTTATAGTTGCTCTTGGATTTGGTTTTATAGTTTTCTCCAAAAAAGTTAAAATCAATAATATTGGCAAGGCAATTCTCGGATTTGGATTACTGTTCTTTGGAATGTATCTGATGTCGGAGTCGATGTATCCTTTGAGAAGTTATCAAGCTTTTCTCGATTTGCTGGTAACTTTAGAGAATCCGCTAGTTGGTATATTTGTAGGTTTTGCATTTACGGCTCTTATTCAAAGTAGTGCTGCATTTATCGGTATTATGATTACTATTGCCTCGCAGGGATTCCTAAGTATCGAAGCTTGTATCCCTATGGTTTTAGGTACAAATTTAGGAACAGGCGTAACTGCTATTCTTGCAAGTTTAAACTCTGGTCGCGAGGCACAACGTGTTGCATTTGCTCACTCATTTTTTAAGCTAATTGGGATAATAATTTTTGTTTGGTGGATACCTGAGTTTGCAGACTTTGTAAAATCCATTTCTCCCAAAGCTGCTAACACTGGTAGCGAAATCGATATATTAAGTCAAACTGTTCCGCGACAAATTGCTAACGCCCATACAGTTTTTAGTATCGGTCTGGCAATATTAGTTTTACCATTTTTAAATTTCTTTGCTAAAATTATTACTAAACTCTTGCCCGATAAGGCCAAACCCGAGCCATTTAAGTTAAAATATATTAATTCGGCAGTAACTTCCTCACCATCAATCGCTCTAAGTCTTGCAAAAAAAGAGGCAGAACGAATGAGTGGTAAGATTAAAAAACTGGTTTCGCTTGGACTAAAACCTTTTATCGATCGTGATGAAGCTATTATGGAGAAATGGCAAAAGCTCGAAAGTGAAACCGATTTTCTCAAAGAAAATATCAATAAATATTTGGTAAGCGTTAGTTCGCAAAACTCAGATGAACAGCAACTTAACGAGGCTTTTCAGATTATGTACGTTGTTAAAGAACTCGAAATGATTGGTGATATTATTAATACAAATATTCGTCATCAGGCAGTGAAATGGTTGGCCACAGACGCACAATTCTCTGACGAAGGCAAAGCAGAACTCTTGATAATGCTCGAAAAAGCAATGACGCAAATTAGCCGTTCGATGGAAGTATTTCACGATGTAAATCTCGAAAAAGCCGAGCATGTTTGCCAAAAGTTTAAAAAGTATGCCGAACTTGCCGAAGATTTCGAAAAACATCATTACGAAAGATTGGTAGGCAATAACGAAAAAACCTTAACAAGCTCAGAAATCCATCTCGAACTTCTTGGTTTATTCAATGCAATCAACCGTCATGCCACAAACATTGCGAGGATTTTGATGAATTGGAGAGGGTAGGACGGCAAGTCTTATTGCTTCACAAACTTCTTAACTCCAATATTTCCCTTTTTGTCAACTATCGTAAGATAATAAACAGCCGGAGATAGAAAGTTTACTTCTATTTCAGAATTAGTGTTTTCGGTTATGCGTTTGATAAGTTTTCCGTTATTATCAAATATATAAATATCTGTCACTTCTGCATCAGTGAGAATTTTAATCTGGTCCTTAGCTGGATTTGGAATAATATCAAAGTTGTTTAAGTTTTTACCAGATGTTAAATTACTAACTGGATTATATGGATGAACGGAATCGGCAATCATGATAAACTTTGAAACATAATCTTCGTTGCTTTCCGTAATTACACTAAATGCTGTCCAGTTAGGATATTCGAAATCGGAAATAAAAATCTCAATTTCGGTATCTGAAGGAACAGTATCAAAAGCATAGTTACCAGTTTGATTAGTTACAGTAATTTTTAATATTTCGTCGGTTGAAGTATTTTTTAAAACTACCACTTTGTCAGCTATACCAGTAAAATTATTTTCAATAAGAATTCCAACGCTTCCATTTGCTGTATTATTGCCGTATTGTATTGGGTTTGGATTGTGAACAATGTAAAGTAGTTTTGTAGTATTACCAAAAAGAGTTACATCTAGCGCATTTTCCGACAGTGTTGCCGTCTTATAGAACACTACTGGCTGGAATTCAGAGTATTCACTTTGATTTTGAATAATAGATTCTACATAGTAGTCACCGCTTTCTAAGTCTTCGAATACAGCAAGGTTGTTTGATCCTGGATAAATCTCTGCTGTTTGAATAATTACTGTATTTTGATTGTTGTCAATTTCTTCTTTAAATAATTTTACCTTTACATCGTCGATGTTTTCAAATTGTTCATTGTTAGGTAGGGATGTGTTTACACAAATCTTATTTCCAGAATTAATTGCAAAGCAAACTACATCCTGCAATAAAACACAGCCTCCCATACTGGAACTGTAAACTGTGTAGCAGCCTTCATTATGTATTGGGACAGAAAACTGATTATACCCGTTGCCGTATATCGTATCACCTATAATGGTGTCATTAAATGTTACCCAATAATAATCACCGATGTTACTATCTTCAAAGTACACATAAGCTAATGAAGTTAGTGAAATTACACCACTTGTTGGGCTTGACTCAATCCCAACTTGTTGTGGATAATGACTAATATTAATGTTAAAGTGACAATCAATTGTATCTTCGGGTTCGTACTCAAATAAGTAGGTTACAGTGTAAATTCCAGCTGGAAGATTTTGAATATTAATTTCAGTTTGCTCAATCCCATCAATGTAATATTGCCCACCAACTGGGATAGACTCATTAAGAAATAAAACTGTATCCTGCTCGAAACAGAAAGATTTGTTACTTGGACATAGTATTTCTGGGATTGCGTTTGTGGTAATCGATAAAATTTCACCGTATGCTGTTCCAAATTCATTCGTAGCATAAGCTCTGATATAGTATTCTGTTTCTGGCAATAGATTGTTTATCCAGCTTGAAAATGTTCCAATTCCGCCAATTTCTGTGCTAAATCCGGAACAACTGAAAATTGTTGGATTTTCCATTGTTCCAAAAACAATTCCTCTGGCTGAAACAGGAGCATTACCTTCTGATATTACTTCTCCAGAGCATACGGCTTTTGTACAATAAATATCTGTAATTCCGGCTGTTAATACAACAGGTAAATCTGCTGGATTATTTGCTAAAACTGTTACGAAAAGTGTTGTGTCGTACGAACAACCTAAATTGTCTGAAATTGCAAATGTAAAAGTTTGGGTTGAATTTACTAATGGTGTTTCGGTTGTCTGATACGTAGCAAGTGTACAAATGCTATCGGGATAACTAATAAGTGCTCCATAATTACCACTCCATTGAGCGTTATTGGTAATTTCATATTGCCAGGGGTTCGTGTTTAGAGTGTCAAAATTCAGATACCACCCATAAATATAGCCTTCGTCAGCAGACCAGTTGTCACAGATTCTAAGTTTCCATGTCCCGTTTATAGGGCAGCCAATAAGTCCGTCAAGACTTTGGAATGGAAGGTATTGACCAGCAGGCAAAGTTGTTAAAGATGTTGCTGCTTGTTGCATTGTTTGACTAGCATTACTTGTGATTTCATACCAATATGCTTCCATTGGAGGGACTCCGAGATTACAACCACCGCCACCTTGGGCACCGATTTGTATCTCTTGTCCATTTGGACATTGTACATACATTGCTAAATCTCCAATATAAGTGTGAACTAAATTTAGACCTATTGATTTTAACTGACCAGAATACTCGATTGTCGCTGCAGTTGGATATTGATCGATAAAAAGGTCTGAAGTGTAACAATATCCCGAAGTATCCTCCAAATAAACGCTATCTAAATCTATCTGAATAGTCGGTAATATTGGTGAATGCCATTCTTCATTAGTGATGTAATTTGCACAAATCTCAAGTGGTTGTCCTTGTTCAATTATTGTTGGATTAGTATAACAGCCGTCCGTAATAAACCCACCAAACAAGCTTGCTCTGATTCTAACAGTATTGTCGTTAATACTTCTACATCCTGCGGTATCTTCAATTACTAATGAAACGGTGTGTCCTTGTCCTGCAGTAAAAGTTGTTTCAAAATTAGTCATTCCAAAACCTTCGGAAACGAAATTATTATCGATTTTCCATTTAAACAAAACTGATTCATCAGATAAAGGATATCCACTTTCAGGATAAGCACCTGTTGCAATAAATAATACAGGATCAGTAGAATTTAATTCTGTATTGGTACAAACATTTATGAATCCTTCAGAATCTGCGGGAGGTTGGGTAATTAAAATATTTGCATACATTGGTGTGCAAATATCTGTATAGAATTCTATTTCGTTGCCATATGCTGTTCCCAAACTGTTAGTGGCGTAAGCTCTAACGTAATATGTTTCACCTTGGATTAAACCAGTTAACTCGCTTAGAAAATAACCAGTCTGACCAACAATAATTGTGTAACCTTCGTTAGAATTCAAATCCGGATTTTGATTCCTACTCCAGACAACACCTCTTGAAATAATCTCAGAACCTCCATCTGAAGAAATAATACCACCTGAAATAATTGAATCATTTGTTATTATTTGAGCTTCTCTTGTTGTTAGGTATGGTAATGAAATAGTATTGTCAGAATTTTTTAAACATCTTACAGAAATTAAACCTAAAGAACTTGATTTGTATCTATTAATTGCATTTAAATTATGATATATCGAGCGTTTTATATATTCGTTCTGCTCATTTTTTGAACTTGAGATATAGTTGGCAGTGCTGTTTATCTCAGCGCTATTATTGTTATATCGTAATCCATCAGGTACAGCATTAAATCCACTCTCTCCAAACAAGACATTAGAGACTAATAATCCATCAGTCCATAGTGAATATTCACCGCTCAACGCACTACCTTCTGATTGTCCTCTCCAACCATATAGATTAACACTATTTTCGTTCATTCCCAGAGAGATTTCAAGTTCTTTCCAATCATTGTCGCTTGGCAGATGCCAACCTGTTGGACAAACACCCTGTACATTAATGAGTGAATCTTCACAAAAAAGACTGTTTGGAGAAGCCGCAAGATAGTTATATAGTACACCAAATCTTTGGTAATTTTCTGTTGCAAGAGCATCTTCAATATTATTACTGCTGCTATTATAATCATAAATGCAATAATATGGGGTTGTAGTATTTGTTGATGAAACCAAACCGTTAACTTGAGGTAAATATCTGAGATTTTCAGCCATCCAGCA
>JAQVGK010000420.1 GCA_028696755.1 Bacteroidales bacterium
CTGCGAAATCTTCTACCGCAGCTACTGCGGTAGTCAGCGTTTCAGCTTTGTGATCTTCGAGGAACACCAGTAACGGCGCTAACGAACAGTCAGAGTTATACAAGGCATCAGCACGGGCAATGGAGTTGTGGATGTTATCATTACCGATGGATTTACTGGCAATGTTGTTCTAAAACAAGCCGAATCATTTTACCAAATAGTTAAAGAACGAAATATTAGCGACAATTATTTCGATAACTATAATTACGAAAATTATGGAGGCACACCGGTTTTGGGAATTAACAAAACTGTTGTAGTCGGGCATGGAAAAAGCAGTGCAAAAGCTGTGAAAAATATGATTTTGCTTACTGGCAATATCATAAGTTCTAAATTACCAGAAAAAATAACAAAAGCATTTGAATATGGCACAAATTAAAGCTGCGATTACCGGAGTTGGTGGTTATGTACCACCTTATGTTCTCACTAATGACGAACTTGCAAAAATGGTTGATACCACTGATGAGTGGATCATGGAGCGTATTGGAATCAGAGAGCGCCATATCCTTCTCGAAGAAGGAAAAGCTACTTCGGACATGGCAACAGAAGCCGTAAACCAACTTTTAAAAAAGACTAACACTTCGCCAGATGAAGTAGATATGCTTATTTGTGGTGTAGTTACTCCAGATATGCAATTTCCTGCAACTGCAAACATTGTTTGTGATAAAGTTGGAATTAAAAATGCTTTTGGCTACGACATGAATGCAGGTTGCTCAAGCTTTTTGTTTGCGCTTATCACAGCTTCAAAATTCGTTGAAAGCGGCACTCACAAAAAAGTTGTTGTTGTTGGTGCCGACAAAATGTCTTCAATTGTCGACTATAACGATCGTAACACCTCACCTATTTTTGGCGACGGCGCAGGCGCTGTTATGCTTGAACCATGCACCGATGGAAATGGTCTTATCGATTCGATAATGCATGTCGATGGTTCGGGTCGTCAGCACTTACATCAAGTTGCAGGTGGATCGCTTCGCCCTGCTACTTTCGAAACAATTTTACGCCGTCAGCACTTCATTTATCAGGAAGGACAACCGGTTTTTAAAGCCGCTGTTGCTAATATGGCAGATGTTTCAGTTCGCATGATGGAAAGATACAACATCACTCCCGAAACTTTAAAATACCTCGTTCCTCATCAGGCAAATATGCGCATTATTGAGGCTACTGCTCGCCGAATGGGCATTGAAAAGGAAAAAACAATGCTAACAATTACAAAATACGGTAATACAACTTCGGCAACCATTCCTCTTTGTTTGTGGGAATACGAAAAAGAACTGGTTCCAGGTGATAATATAATAATTGCTACCTTCGGTGCTGGTTTTGCCTGGGGCTCAACATATATTAAATGGGCTTACGACGGGAGCAAATACCCTCAGTCGGTGTAAATCGGTAGCTTCGAGACATTTTGCTGCTAATGCTTTTTGTTTGAATTTTGTGATCAAATAAGATTCTGCAGCATTTTTAATACCGCCTAACAGCAAAACCCTCAGCCACCTTTTAGATATTAGTATTCTACAGGGTCTAACAGATCGCAGCGCTCCGCTTGCGATGACCGTACTGGGTTAGAGACCCTGCACGATTCTCAGGCTGAAGGCCTGAGTTATTATAACCTGATGACCCGCATCAGGTTGACAAACATAAATATCGATGGAGTGCTGAAGGCGCGGCTTAAAAACTAAAACGCTTTTTCCCTTATCTCAACAATATCCTCATACAAATTAGGATTCTCTGGCCCTTTCTTTTCAAGCTCAGTCAATTTCGATTTAAGTTTGTCAATTTTCTGATTATCACCAATACAAGCAAATAGCTTATTTATCTGTGATAAAATCTTAAAATGAGATTCCATCGCTGCTTTGCTTATTTCGGATAACTCTCCATCTTCCAGACTTAAACCGATATAAGTTGTTTCAACCCAAAATCCGGCAAGAAATAATGCACTTATTCCATTCTTTTCGTTACCAGCCAATATAACATTGCCTGTATTCATCAAACTATCGATGACTGAAAACAGTAATTCATTATCGCTAAGTTTTGATTCAATCAAAGGTACTGTTTCGTTAAATTCCTTTTCACCAATTGCAAGTTTCCCGGCAATCTTTCGGGTTACATCCAGATACTCGCTGCAATACTGAACTCTTTCGTAATGACGAGCATATCCTAAATCCGCAATAAACATCCCTAAGCCAAAAGCATTTTCTTTGGAATCAACAAACTTGTCGGCCAAGGTTAAATCCAGCAAAATATCGGGATTAAATCCTTTATGTAGTTTGCTAAATGTGCTGCTAATCTCGTCGTAATCCGGAATTGTTTTGTAAATACTGTCGTAGCTATTCCACTGATTATTGTACTCGGTATCACGAAAGTCTTCCTTCACATTTTTATATTCCTCCGAGTTGATGCACGAAGCAATCAAAAAAGAAGTTAATATTACTAAAAAAAATGCAAACTGCTTTGTCATAAAATCTCAATTTCGTCAATAAACATCCACGAATCGTTTCCTGCACTAATGTGCCAAATAGGTAGTTTACCGTAAGTCGTTGCAACGACTTTAATATATCTGGCCTTTAGATTTTGTGGCTTGGTTTTAAACTCCTGAACTTTAATATCGTAACTGTCATCAGGCAAAAGCGATTTCGACTCAAATATTTTTGCATAATTTACTCCATCCGAAGATGCAAAGAATGTAACATTCGCAGGGAAAAATATCCACGATTTAATATCCTGCAAAAAAGTTGAATTTATAAGTTTAATCTCCTTAACTTCTTTTAAATCAACCACGGCCTCAAAATCCTGCCCCTGATAACCCTGCCATAATCCACTTCTAAACCAGGCCTCTCCTTTCACAAAATCTATCAATGCATTGTCGCCGCCTGCCGAATATTGCTGACTGTACTTGCTCTTAATAGTAACACTGCGATTATCGGGAATATGCTTTAGCTCGGAAGTAATTATTTTACTTCTCTTTTTGCCTGGAGCAATTGCATAAGCCTCGAGCTCCACATCAGCATCAATTTTTATCGGCTTAACATATTTTATAGGATTTTTTTCGATATCTCCATTAAGTGAATAAAATATCTCGGCATTAGAATCTGGACATGACAAAGTCAACTCAATTGTCCCACGGAACGATCTGAGCGGAATATTGGTGAACGGAACAGGAGTTATTCGATTATCGGCAATAACAGATGAATAAATGCTCTCCGAAGATGTTCCACGGGTTTTCTCAGGTTCTGGCCCCATAAAAAACTCAATTTTACCGCCTTTCATTATTGTTTTATGCGATATATACGAAAGATCATACTCTCTTCCATTTAGCTTAACCTTTTGCACATAAACATTTTTAGGCGAATTGTTGTGAGAAATAATTTCGAAATTTCTACCATTTTCGAGCTGTATAATCGCAGTGTCGAATATCGGACTGCCAAGGTCGTATATTCCACTTGCTGGATTTACAGGATAAAATCCAAGTGCCGACATTACATACCAAGCCGACATCTGTCCGCAATCCTCGTTACCACAAAGTCCATCAGGCTTTGATGAGTACAATTCGGACATAATCTGTCTAACAATGAATTGTGTTTTCCAAGGCTGAGCACAATAATTATAAAGATATGCCATGTGATGACTAGGTTCGTTGCCATGAGCATACTGACCAATCAATCCTGTTATATCGGCCTGATTATTTCCAGAAGTCTCGCTATTTTCGGCAAACATTAGATCGAGTTGT
>JAQVGK010000421.1 GCA_028696755.1 Bacteroidales bacterium
TAAGTCGTCAAAAATTTACAAGAAATAAAAAATTCATTTGGGGGCCCCATCATCTAGTGGTCAGGATACCAGGTTTTCATCCTGGACACAGGGGTTCGACTCCCCTTGGGGTCACCACAGTGAATTTGTTAGCCAAAAACACGCTTTCTAGTTGAAATAACAGGAGCGTGTTTTTGGTTCCAAATTTTTCACCATCAAATGACAACCCCACAGGAAAAAGGAATTTTTGGAACCGTTTTTTAATTTCTAGGTCAGATTTCAGCCAGACACCACTGATATCTTCTAATAGTGGCAAGCTGTAATGAATTAATTCCATAGTCTCTGAAGGTTTGATTTGATATTTGTATAAGTTCTGCTGGAGAACAGATATAGCCTTGTCATTTTTTTCAATAAGCTCTTTTGCAAGATTATCATTGATTACATTGCTAATGTTTTTCTCAGCAATTTGATGATTTTTGGCTTTAAATTTATTTATATCCCTTTCAGCCTCTTTGATCTTGCTCTGATTTACTTCGTTCCTATTCTCTAAATTAACCTCAATTGCCTTAATGAGCATCTCTTTAAACTTCGGTTTGTAACTATACTTTTTCAGATAATCAATAAACCGATCCTCTACCAATGCTTTTTTATAATTAATTTTTTCGCAATGACTACAGCGATAGTATGCAAATCTCCCTCCGTTTCCCCTTGACCAACTCGCTGTACAAAAGTTTCCACACCGAGAACATTTTAAAATCCCTCTTAATGGAAAGTCGGGATTGTCTTTTTTGTATACTGGCAACTGTATATTTTTTGAATTTAGTTTGTCCTGAACACGGTTGAAAAGTTCTGGCTCAACTATTGCCTGATAAGTCCCCACTACTGATAGACCAAATTTTTCTATCACCCCCATGTAAACTTTATTTCTAATAACTCTAGAAAAGTAAGTCTGGCTTATCGGTCTTCCATTTTCACTCCTCAATCCTTCTTCGGTAATAGTTCTTCTTGCGTCTTCAATTGCATATCCGTTATCTATGAGTTCCCATCCTTTTCTCATTAATTTAGAAGTTACTTTATTGACTGGAGCTATATTAGAATTACCCCGAGTTCCTATGTTTTTATAACCAACAGGGGCTTTCCAGACATATCTACCTGCCTTCACAGCATTAATCATCCCATTTTTACTTCTATCTGCTCTGATTTCATTATCGAATTGAGCAAAACCTGCTAATTGATTTTCAATTAATCTCCCAACGGGAGTATCCTCTAGATTCTCCGTTGCGGAAACTAGTCTTACCCCAAAATTATTAAAGAATATCTTTAATTGGGCGTGATCAAGTGAATTACGTGCTAATCTGTCAACCTTATAAATGATTACTGCTTGAACATTTTTTGCGTGTTTCCCGACATAATCTAGGAGTGCTTTAAGCTCCGTTCTATTAGCAGTTTTTGCGCTTTCGCCCCTCTCCTCAAATATCTTCTCAACTTCAAAATTATTTTTAAGAGCATAGTCAAAGCAAACACTTCTTTGAATTTCAAGGCTACTACCTTCAGTTTGCTCTTTTGAGCTTACCCGTGTATAAATTATTGCTTTTTCCATTATCTTCATAATATTTATCTTTGATGCACTTATCAATAATCAAATCAGAGAATAAGTCTAATTCAACCAGTAATTGGTACTCTTTTTTTGGATCAAGTTTCAGAATACTTAGATCGGGTTTTAATTTTAAATAGAGCCTTCTGAGATTGCCAGAATATTTTTCGCCCCTATCAAGTTGGTTTGCAGCTTCAGTTTTCATAGTCTTGGCTATCAAGTAACTGAAGTGTGCAAAAATAAAAAACCACCAAACACACTCAGTTTGGCGGTTTAAACCAGCTCTATGACCTGAAAGTATCTTGATTATACATCTTCATTCAATTCCCCGTCAAATTTACAGATAACCAATTGATTTTTTATATGTATTAGAGGTATATTTAAACCGTCTGGACCGCTATAAAGTTTTTCTTATTGAAAGACCTAAGATGGTTGCGCCTGTAGAAGGGCAACCATCCAAAAACAGTAGGCACAACCTATTGCGGTCCAGACAACCTAGGGTGGTTGTCCTTTTTTTAAACAAAATTATTCAAAATAAGAACAATAATATGCGACAATTTGAGGATTTTTGGAACAATGATAAACGCAAGAAGAGATCCTATTTTCTTACTGCTACGGTTATTTTAGTATCCGTCATCACTGTTCTCGTCGGTGCAAAAGTCGGATATACAAAATATCAAGCATCAATATTAAAATCTCAAAGAAATTACACTATTTTGGATGGCAACAATGGTGAAGTAAAGGGTGCAAACACAACAAATAATACGGGATCGCCAACGAGCAAAGGATCAGTAACCAATACTACCTCAACAGGCGTAGGAACTACGGCAAAAGGATTTGCGCCACAGCTTCCCTCAAATGGCCAACCTACCAATTCAAGCGTATCTTACCCCAGCATGGATAATCCATCCTATACAACAGATCCGTCATCACCTATTTATCAAGTTCCAATACCAGACAGTAATCAGGACAACCAGAAAAAAATCGCCGAATGTATCGCACAAAACCAGAAGCGTCACGATGTTCTTGACCCTGTCAAAGAACAAATATATGACCTACAAAACTACTACGCACAGATACCAGACATAATGGCTGAAAAGGTCAAAGGGACTTTTACCAACCAAGCCCAGCTAGACAGAATGATCCAAGCCGAGCAACAGAAGACCCAATCCGAAATCAACCAGCTCCAGCTTCAATATGATCAGTTATCAAGCCAATATCCATCATGTAGTTACTAGACGAGATACCGATAATTAATAAGTCAAATATTTTATAGAGAGGAGTACTAATGCATGGCCAGTCTCAAAAAATATGGAATCCATTAACTCTGACATTTTCAATTGCCTTGATAATTATTGCACTCGCTGTGGCTTATTATCTGGTTATATTTTTACCTAATAAGGAACGAAATGATAATAATGAGACTCGTTCCAGCCAGATTCTAGAGGCAACTGAGAAATCTGCCAACAAAACAAAACTCGATGAATGTTTAAATGATGTGAATCAACGTTTTTCGGCTAGTTTAAAGGATAACCCAAAACTATCATCAGAAGATGCTAAAATATTTCTTGATTTTGTCCAAAAACAGAGAGATGAGTGTTACAAAAAATACCCAGTGCAATAAATTTGGGTAAACTATGTATATGGCGCAAGAACAAAATCGTAAGGTTATACAGTCAAAAGACGGCTCTTGGGTGTATGAAAGACCAGATTTTTCTGAATGGCCAATGGAAATCATTAGGGGTTTCTCTGTAAGACTAAAAGGCGATAAAGAGCTAAGGTACTGTAGCGATTTTCCTAAATTTGTTGATCTAAGTAATAACTTCGCATTTAACAACAAATGGTTTGAGAGTCCTGCCGAACAATGCCTTCTTGAGTCAATGGAATTTGCCAGAAGATATCCTAATCATCTGTATTCTAAAGAACGACGGAATGGATTTACAAACGCTGAAATATTGCAAGTATCAAAAGGAAAAAAGAAGATTGTTTTTAAATAGTATGATCATTCCAAATATGATGACTATTATAAATCAACAAAATTCAAGAAATTCATTAATCAAGTAAGTGGAATTTTTCAAAGACCCGACTTTACAAAAGAGCCTATGTATCTTAGAAAAACTTACGAGTACTGGCTGGAAGGCGATACTAAGGGTAATCCTAGGGGCTTAGTGGAAATACCCCAGTTT
>JAQVGK010000422.1 GCA_028696755.1 Bacteroidales bacterium
AAACCAGGATACGACTCTACCCATCCATTTCTAGCCGAAAGAGAAGACAAAAACGATGTATTCCTATGGTCGTCAGAGCGGCCCGAAGGTGAAGGTGGTTACGACATATATTTTGTGGAGATTCTTCCCGACGGAAATTGGGGTTACGCACGTAATATTGGGCGACCGATTTTTGAAGACACAAGATACATTAGCTTTTTCGACACAACTTCGGTAATAAACAGTCCAGGAAACGAAATTACACCATTTTATAATCCAAAAGATTCGTTACTGTATTTTTCTTCGGACTGGCATCAGAATATGGGTGGTTACGATATTTTTAAAACTAAAGGAAATTTCCGTGTTTGGGATAGTATCCAAAATTTAGGCTATCCTTTAAACTCTGCTCAAAACGATTTTTATTACAAAATTTATCCAGATCATTACCTAGCGTTTTTGTCTAGCAATCGAAAATCTGCCTTCGCACAAACTCACCAAAGCTGTTGCAATGATTTATTTTATCACCAGCTCGAAAAAACTATTACTATAGAGGATATTACCGAACAAAGAATTGAAATTTTAACAGAAAGAACCAAACTTCTAGTGCCAATAGCTTTGTATTTCCACAACGACCAACCTGGACCAAACTCGTGGGATACCGTAACTGATTTAAATTACTCAACTACTTATTACGATTATCTTAAACTACAAGAAGATTATCGCAAAAGCTATTCGAGAGGCCTTCCTAAATCTGAGAAACTAGTCGCAATTGATAGCGTTGACTATTATTTTTCTTATTATGTTCAGGACAATTACAACAAATTGCTAGAATTCACAAATCTCATGAAAGAGCTTTTACTGGAAGGGCAGAAAATTGTTGTAACAATCAAGGGTTATACTAGCCCTCTAAACACCGTCGAGTACAATAATAATCTTGCAAAAAGAAGAATTTCGAGTCTGGTAAATTACTTTGCCGAATTCGAAAGCGGTTATTTTTTACCCTACATAGAGTCTGGTCAGATTACATACGAATTTGTTGCTTTTGGAAAAACGCTTTCCGACGGAAAAGTAAGCGACGATCCAAACGATCCACGAAATTCGATATACAGTCCTGCAGCATCAAGAGAACGAAGAATTGAAATTATTGCAGTTTCGGTTGAGAAAGTTGAACAAAGTGAAGAGTAGTTTGTATTAAGGATGTTAAAACTTTTGATATGATTAATTGGTTTGGAATTGTGCAGGAAACTCTGATGATTACGAGTTTTGTTGTTATTGTGATGTTACTTATCGAGTTTTTCAATGTTCTGTCGCATGGTAAGCTTGTAAAAACAATCAGCAAACGACCTGCATTTCAAATACTTACTGGCACACTACTGGGACTCATTCCTGGTTGCATGGGTACTTTTACTGCTGTTTCGCTGTACACACATCGACTTTTTACTTTTGGGGCATTGATTGCAGCAATGATTGCAACGGCAGGCGACGAAGCATACTTTATGCTGGCTTTAATGCCCGAAAAAGCACTACTAATGTTTGCAATTATGGCAGTGCTAGCAATTGCAACGGGTTTCTTAATAGATAAATTCTTTAAAATAAAAAACTACGCAGCCGACAAAGAATTCTCTTTCGACATTCACGATCATGATTGCTGCGAAAAACCTCAAAGTAATTTCTCAATAAAAAATTTCAACTTTGGCGCAAAAAGAATTTTGATTATCTCTATCATTCTATCAATTGTTACTCTTACACTTACCGGTATTATTGGACATACCCACTCCGACAAACTAATTTTTAGTTTGCCAACTGCTGATGGCAATCAAAAAGTAGAAATGAGCGACGTTCAGCAAAATCGTGAAGCACACAACCATGATGTTCACGAGCATAATCACGGAAACTGCTCACACGAAAACAGCGAATCTGCACACAATCACGAACATGGATTCGATTGGGTTAAATTTACAATCTTGATTAGCTCACTCTTTGCACTAATAGTTTTAATCTTTACAAACGATCATTTTATTAAAACACATATTTGGAGTCATCTTATTAAAAAACATTTGCCTAAAATACTTTTCTGGGTATTCATAACTTTACTTGGAATAAACATTATTCTTCAATATGCTGAATTTGGAAACTGGATTTACAATAACTTATATATCGTTCTTTTAATTGCGGTTTTAATTGGAATAATTACTCAGTCGGGACTACACCTTGTATTCGTTGTTCTTTTTCTCCAGTGAACAATACCATTTAGCATATTGCTAGCAAACAGTATTGTGCAAAATGGTCATGGGTCATTACCTTTATTTGCCGAATCAAAAAAGAGTTTTGCAATTATGAAAATTATAAATATCTTAGTGGGGTTATTTGCAGGTATTATTGGATTATTATTTAACTTTTAAAACCAAAAATTATGAAACACGGCGAATTTACTTTTACGATGATTAAACCAACTGCTGTACGCCTTGGAAACCTAGTCCCTATTTTGCACGAAATCGACTTGGCGGGGTTCTCTGTTATTGCAATGAAAATGACAAGATTGTCAAGGGCTCAGGCCGAAAGATTTTATCTTGTTCATAAAGAAAGACCTTTTTATAATGATTTATGCGAGTTTATGTCCTCAGGACCAGTGCTTGCAGCTGTGCTTCAAAAAGAAAATGCGGTTGAAGAGTTTCGCAACCTAATTGGCAACACCAATCCCGAATGTGCAGATTCTGGTACAATTCGAAAAAAATTCGCTAAATCTGTTCAAGAAAACGCAATTCATGGCTCAGATTCCGACGAAAATGCACTTATCGAAGCTAACTTTTTCTTCTCACAATTCGAAATTTTCCCTCATTAATCATGTTTTATTAAATTTTGTGTAATTTTTTTTAATTTTTATTAAACAACACAAATGGCTTGCTATTACTAAAATAGAGGCCATTTCTTATTTAGAATAAGTCAAATTTAACAGATTTTTAACGCATAAAAATGAAAATTAATTTGCAGATCGAATTTTTTGTAGTATATTTGTATTGTAATGCTTAAATAAATAAACACTAAAAAAACACAAATATGAGCACACAAGAATTCAATAGCCGGTTACTTAATATGGAAAGCAGTTTAAACTACTTTGCACTAAGTTTAACAAGAGATACCGAAAATGCAAAAGACCTTGTACAAGAAACTTTCTTAAAAGCAATTCAGTATCGTGATAAATATACAGCAGATAACAATATTAAAGCATGGTTGTTCACCATTCTACGAAACACTTACCTTAACCAAGTTACAAGATTATCGTCTAAGAATACTGTTAATGATGAATCGGAAGACGAGTACATCTTAAAAAACACAATGTATGAAAACGTAAACGCAGAAACAGAAATAAACACTGGCGACATAAAATTCACGATTGATAGTTTAGAAGATGAATATAGAATTCCATTTCAGATGTTTGTTGACGGTTTTAAGTACAAAGAAATAGCTGAGCACACCAACTTGCCAATAGGAACTGTTAAAAGCAGAATCTTCTTTGCTCGCAAACAGCTTATGGAAAACTTACAGGATTATAGATAATAAAAAGATTTTAACGCAACTTTTAAAATGCCACGGAATTTTCTGTGGCATTTCTTTTGTTTATAGCCAGGGTCAACGCATTAAAATGTTAGAATTTTCATTAGGAAATCTTGGTCCCATGCAGCTTTAAGACGTTTTGTTACCAGACTCATCTTCTTCGAATCTTCTTTTTTTAGAAGGTTTAAAGCAATTTT
>JAQVGK010000423.1 GCA_028696755.1 Bacteroidales bacterium
ATTTTTAGAAGAATATCATTTGCAAATGCAAACATAAGAATAAGCTTTGCCTCGCGACTATTTATGCCTCGTTGACGTAAATAAAACATAGCGTTTTCGTCCAATTGACCAACAGTTGCACCATGGCTACACTTTACATCGTCGGCATATATTTCGAGCTGTGGTTTGGTGCGCATCTTTGCTTCGGGAGTAAGACACAAATTGCGATTTGTTTGATAGGCCAGCGTTTTTTGCGCATTCTGGCGAACAATAATTCGTCCAGCAAATGATCCTCTTGCTTGCTCGTCAAGAATTCCCTTATAAAGCTCGTTACTTGTACAATTTGGCACAACATGGTCGATAAAAGTATAATTATCAACGCGTTGCTCGCGGTCGGTGAGATTTAATCCATACAAATTTGCCTCTGCGTATTCGCCAGCAAGTTTTGTAAATAAATTATTGCGAATAATTCCGCCATGTAATGACAAAACATGTGAGTTTACCCTCGAATATTTGTCGAGATGAATAAAATGCGAATTAACCACACCCGATTTGTTTGGCTCGTTCTGCAAGGCATGATACTGAAGCGATGCATTTTCGCCAACATAGGATTCGCTAACATCAATTACAAAATTGTTGCTGTTATTTAGCGTATGGTCACAAATTACAAGCGAAAGCTCCGAATTTTTACCAACAACAAAAAGATTACGTTTAAAAATATTCTTATTCCCGAATCCATGGGTAAGATTTACAAGCTGAATGGTTTTGTTCACAACAATATTATCGGGAACATAAATAAACAAACCATCATCGGCCAGCATAGTGTTTAAAGCAACAAAACCATCTTCGCTTTCCGAAGCATAGCGGTTATAATATTGTTCGAAAATCTGTGGATATTCAGTTTTTGCCTGTTTAAGTCCACAAACAATTACATCTTTATTTAATCCTTCGATAGGTTTGTTATTCATGTAATATTCGCCGTTCGACAGCAAAACTACATGAGTATCCATCTCTTCGACCTCGCACTGAAAATAATGATTGAGATCGACCAAAGCACCGCGAGATTCGGTAGAAAATTCATAATCCTTATCACAAATATCGGCAATACCTGCGTATTTGTAATTTTCGTTGGTATGATCGGGAATACCAGATTTTTTAAATTTATTAAAAGCTTTAAGTCTTTGATTAAACAAAGATTCCGATTCGTTAGCTTTAAGAACCGGCGAATGTTGTTCAAAGATTTTTATATATTTTTCAAAAGTTTGTTGAATGTCCATAACATTGGTATTTATTCGCCGAGTTCTTCTTTAATCCAGTTGTATCCCTTTTCTTCAAGTTCTAGTGCTAGTTCTTTTCCGGCAGTTTTTACAATTTTTCCGTCATAGAGGACGTGCACAACATCAGGTACAATAAAATCCAATAATCTTTGGTAGTGAGTAATCACAATGTAAGCATTATCAGGAGTTTTAAGTTTATTTACTCCATTAGCAACAATTCTTAAAGCATCAATATCAAGACCAGAATCTGTTTCGTCGAGAATTGCAAGTTTAGGTTTAAGCATTGCCATTTGGAAAATTTCATTTCTTTTCTTTTCACCGCCCGAAAAACCTTCGTTAACAGAACGGTTGGCAAGGTCTGATTTTAGCTCAACCAGATTTTGCATTTCGCGCATATACTTAAGAAATTCCCCTGAGGTCATTGGTGCCAAGCCTTTATATTTTCGCTGCTCATTAACAGCAGTTTTCATAAAATTTATCATGCTTACACCCGGAATTTCTACAGGATATTGAAAACTAAGAAAAATGCCTTCTTTTGCTCTTTGTTCGACATTAAGATCAGCAATATTGCGTCCCATATAAATTATCTCGCCTTCGGTAACATGAAAATCCTCTTTACCTGTTAACACTGCCGATAAAGTTGACTTCCCTGAACCATTTGGTCCCATGATAGCGTGAACTTCTCCTGGTTTAACTGTAAGATTAATTCCTTTAAGAATCTTTTTACCATTTATCTCTGCATGTAAGTTCTTGATGACTAACATATTTTTATATTTATTTTGTTAAAACTCATTTTATAATCTGGCTTCCATACCAGCTCTAACACCGGGACTGATATAATCTTTTATATTTTCGAAAACTACTTTTATTTCTTCTTTTAGCTCCGGATATTTATCTGCAAGATTCATCATAAATCTGAAACATACCGACCTAACTGAAGATTGACGTTTATTATTCTGCATGTATGTATAACATATCTCAAACAGTTCGCTCATCTGCTCCTCAGACAATTTTAAATTGATTAATATGCTTACTACTTCGCGTATATGTCCATCTTTTTCGAGATTAGGTAAAACTTGAATATATCTATCAGCATATTTATTGATGTATTCTGGATTTGTATTTGAGAAATGATGTATAACCCAAGCAGCACGCCATGCATATTTATGTTCTGTCAATGAAAACTCGACATAGGCATCGACCAAAGCTGGATCTTTATGTAAATGTTCGAGCATTATATTAGGACCATTTCCCAATTCGCTAACATAAGTCAATATGTCGTAGGTTTTAGTCATTATCCGACACTGCCCTCCAGACTTATCTGCAACAATTTTTGCGCTTCGACAGCAAATTCCATTGGCAGTTTATTAATTACTTCTTTTGCATATCCGTTAACAATCAATCCTATTGCATCCTCGGTAGAAATTCCCCTTTGATTGCAATAAAAAATCTGATCTTCACTAATTTTTGATGTTGTGGCTTCGTGCTCTACAATAGCCGTATCATTTTCGACGTCTATATAAGGAAATGTATGAGCTCCGCATTTGTCACCAAGTAACAAAGAATCGCACTGCGAAAAATTTCTAGCATTGTCGGCATTTTTAGTAACTTTTACCAAACCTCGATAAGAGTTATTGCTTTTGCCAGCAGAAATCCCCTTAGAAACGATAGTACTACTAGTATTTTTGCCAAGATGAATCATTTTCGAGCCGGTATCTGCTTGCTGATAGTTATTAGTAACAGCAACCGAATAAAACTCCGACACCGAATTATCTCCTTTAAGAATTGTGCTTGGATATTTCCATGTTACAGCAGAACCTGTCTCTACCTGAGCCCAACTTACTTTAGAATTATCACCCTTACAAATAGCTCGTTTGGTAACGAAATTATATATTCCGCCTTTACCTTCTTTATTGCCAGGATACCAGTTCTGAACAGTAGAATATTTTACTTCGGCGTTCTTGTGAGCAATTATTTCGACAATTGCTGCATGAAGTTGATTTTCGTCACGCTGAGGAGCAGTACAACCCTCCATATAGCTAACATATGAATCCTCATCAGCAATAATAAGTGTACGTTCAAATTGTCCAGTGTTTATCGCATTTATTCTGAAATATGTCGACAACTCCATTGGACATCTTACACCTTTAGGGATATAGCAAAATGAACCATCGCTGAAAACAGCCGAATTAAGAGTTGCAAAAAAGTTATCTCCGTAAGGAACTACAGATCCCATATATTTTCTCACCAAATCGGGATGACTTTGAACCGCTTCGGAAAATGAGCAAAAAATAATTCCTTTTTCGGCCAGAGTTTCCTGAAATGTAGTTTTAACAGAAACACTATCCATCACAGCATCCATTGCTACGCCAGAGAGTTTTTTCTGTTCATCGAGTGGAATACCTAATTTATCAAAAGTACTTTTGATTTCAGGGTCAATTTCGTCAATGCTAGCATATTTAGCATT
>JAQVGK010000424.1 GCA_028696755.1 Bacteroidales bacterium
TTAGAACTGTAGCAATGAGGTTTATCCCGCCTTGCTTACAGTTCTATCATTTCAGCTGAGCGGGCTGAACGGCGAAGCCCTAACGAGCAAAGCGAGTAACGTTACGGTTCTTCTTGATTTCTTTGTAACTTTCTTCATCAAGTCATCGAGATTTAGGAATCTAACATCAAAATAGATAAAAAAATTTGCCAAAAAAATTTGTTTAGATAATAGCAGAATACTAATTCTTATAAACCAAGGATGCACTAATCTTCAGGCTGAAAGCCTGATTTATTTTATAGTGGGGCAACGCCCTGCTTTGTAGCGTCGCAGACACCACTTGAGCTCTGTAGGAGCGGGTTAAAGTTAAGCCGCGCCTTCAGCGCTCCAGCGGAATCTATGTTTGTCAACCTGAAGCTAGCGCATCAGGTTGAAATAAATCAGGCCTTCAGCCTGAGGCTGCTGTGATAAATTTGCACAATTTATCATGTCAACAAGATTGAATAATCTAACTTCAAAATAGTTAAAATAAATTGCCAAAAGAACTTGTTTATATAATAGGAAGAAAGTTTGATGAAAATTAAGTTTTAAAGAATGTCTAATTGTCAAAGTTGGGAAATGAAGTTAGAAGTTTGATATAAGGTAATAAAAAA
Organism: Bacteroidales bacterium; assembly: GCA_028696755.1. Next base: position 633 of record JAQVGK010000424.1, read on the forward strand.
ACAGACCGGAAATTCCGATCTGTTTTTACAATATTGAGATTTTTGAATTATCTCATATCAATAACTTCTGCACCTGGGTATAAGCTGCTGCTATATTTAATCTCAGCGTCAGTAATTGTAGGGTTTTCCATAAATTTGATAATCTCAATTAGATAACTTACACCATCTTTACCAACATAACGTACTGAATAAATCTGTTTTTTGGTTTTGTCAACTTTGAGGGTGATTTTTGTGTACTTTTTACCTTCAATTACTTTTGGAATCATATCAATTTCCACCAACGGACGATTTGCTTCAAATTTGTCGGCAATGTATTTTACCTTAAAATTTGTTTTATAATCCTTTAGCAATGTTTTAGGATTCATCATTGCTGCTTGATTATCAGCATTGTCAGTAATATTTATTTCTTCGGCATCTTTTAAGTAAGTCCAGTTGGTTTTTCCATCGGAATAAACTATTTGACCCATAATGTCGAGTTTGTAATACCCTGCTTTGTAACTTGCGCTACCAGTGTAGGTATCTCTTTTTTTTGTTTGTAAGTTTTCGACAAACATTTTAAAATCAACTTTAAGGCTTGTGTATTTGTCTGCCTTTGCTGCAACCTCGTCGAGTAAAGTAATTGCTGCTGCATCTGTCTGTGAGAAGCCTGCTACCGATATTAAAAGCAAGCTGATAATCAAAAGATTTTTTTTCATTTTTATTAATTTTTAATCACTTAATTTTTATTTCTGGCTGAGGCTATTCAAATATTGTTCCAAAGAATATTCGTCGGGATAAAAAACCTGACGAGCCTTCGATCCTTCGTAAGGACCAACTATTCCGGCTGCCTCAAGCTGATCTATAATTCGGCCAGCTCTGTTGTACCCAATACTCATTTTTCTTTGAATCAGAGATGTTGAACCTTGCTGATGGCGAACAACAATACGTGCTGCTTCCTCAAATAAATCGTCTTTTTCGTTTGCATCTAATCCAGCGCCACTTCCGCCACCACCTTCGGCAACTTCTGGTTCTGGCAATTCCAATGCATGAGGATAACCTTGTTGTTCACTAATATGGTCAACCAAAAGTTCTACCTCTGGAGTATCCACAAATGCACATTGCACACGTGTAATTTTTCCAGTATCCGAAATTAGCATATCACCACGACCAATGAGCTGGTTGGCTCCCATTGTGTCGAGGATTGTTTTTGAATCGTGTCCGTTTGTTACTTTAAATGCAATACGCGTCGGGAAGTTTGCCTTAATTACACCTGTGATTACATCAGTTGACGGACGCTGAGTTGCAACAATTAAGTGAATGCCAATTGCACGTGCTTTTGCTGCCAAACGAGAAATTGGTGCTTCAACCTGCTTCCCTTCTTGCACTATAATGTCGGCAAACTCATCAATTATGACCACTATATATGGCATAAAGTAATGTCCCTTGTTGGGGTTTAGTTTGCGCGAAATAAATTTTTCGTTGTATTCGGTGATGTTACGAACACTAGCTTGGGTAAGCAATGAATAGCGGTTGTCCATCTCTATACAGAGTGAATTCATTACAGGCACAACTTTAGAAACATCGGTGATAATTGGATTGTCTTCGCCAGGCAATTTTGCTAGATAATGTTTCTCAATTCGCCTGTATATCGAAAGCTCAACCATTTTAGGATCAACAAAAACGAATTTTAATTGAGATGGATGTTTCTTATAAAGTAAAGATGTAATAATTGCGTTTACACCAACCGATTTTCCTTGTCCTGTCGCTCCAGCAACAAGAAGGTGAGGTGTTTTTGCCAAGTTAAAGACATAAGTCTCGTTTGAGATGGTTTTTCCCATCGCAACAGGCAACTCAAAAGTTGACTCCTGAAATTTTGCCGATTTTATTACCGAGCGCATCGAAACAGTCTCGGGTTTTGAGTTCGGAACTTCGATACCAATAGTCCCTTTACCTGGAATAGGAGCAATAATACGAATTCCTAATGCTGCTAAACTTAGTGCAATGTCATCCTCAAGGTTTTTAATTTTCGAGATTCTAACACCTGGAGCAGGAACAATTTCGTATAGAGTAACAGTTGGACCAATGGTTGCTGTAATTCTGGCAATTTCAATTTTATAATCACGTAGGGTTTTTACGATTTTATCCTTGTTGGCATTAAGCTCATCGCGTGTTACGTCTCCTTTTCGAGAAGGATAATCTGTTAGAATCTCGATAGGAGGCATTTTGTAATATTCAAGATCTTTAGTAGGATCGTAATCCGAAATAAAATCTGAATTTATTTCATCATCTGTTAAAGCTTCTTCTTCAAGAACTTCGTTTACTGCAAATGCAAGTTTGCCATCGGCAGGAACTTCTACAGTTTCTTCGGGATCAATATTATAAATATCATCCTCGGGTAAAACATCTTCCTCAACTGGTAGGTTGTAGGTTTCATCTTCTGATGGTTTGTCATCGAAAATTACAATGTTTTCATCAATTATCTCATTGTTATCAAGTACTGTATTATCCTGTTTTAAGGGAGTATCAGCAAATTCATCATTAGCTTCTTCGATAAAATCAGTCTTTTTGACTTTTGCTAATTTGTTTACATTTGATTTAAACCAGCTTAAAGAATTCTTAAAGGTGTAAACGATAATAACAAAGGCGGCCAATAAAATTGCGGTATAAGAACCTAATTTTCCGATTATTCCGCTCATCCAGTTAAAGACAAAGTAACCGTGCGCACCTCCAATCATAAAGAATTTATCGGAGAATACTGATGCAAGTGCTACGCTAAACCAGATTGAAAAAATCATTGAAATGAAAAGGAATTTCCATGGGTTTGTGAGTTTAACATTTAAAAGATTAAATCCAAAAACTCCGAAAATAAGAACAAAAACAAATGATGGTAAGCCAAACCAGTCGTGGATAAAAGTATTTGAAAGAAGAGCACCTAATTTTCCCATCCAGTTCTCGACTTGATACGAGCTATTTGAGAAAAGACCTTTTATTCCCATGCCGAGAATACTTTGGTCGGCTTTCCATGTAAACATATAAGAGGTGAAAGAAAGAGTTAAAACAATCGCGAAAGCGAGCAAAAACAACCCGAG
>JAQVGK010000425.1 GCA_028696755.1 Bacteroidales bacterium
AAATTTTAACATATTAAAAATCCTCGTTTACGGGACTCGCTAAAAGAAACAGTGCAAAGCAATTTCTTCTTTTAACGAGGATCCACTGCCTGTCCCGATTTATCGGGTAGCCTTTGGCTCGGGACCGACCACCGACGCACCGCTTACGGTTCCAGAGCTGAGGTTGGTGAGTTCGTCGAACCACCGAAGGACCGATTACAAAAAGGCTAAGGCTAAGGCTGAGGCTGAGGAGACTTACGGCTTAAATCTACAGAGAAAAATCCCAAGGTTTTGCATGTTCTTCGTATTCTTTTCAACGTTTCCATAACCGCTAAGGCTGATGATGGAAAGTTAATAAAGATTGTACATGCTTAGCGACTTTACATTTCCGACGAAAATTGGCTATTAGTTATCAGATACAATGTGAGGAAATGTAAACGTCAATTATAAAATGGAAATAACAAATCCAGCCAAGCTTACAACATTATTTAAATTCCGTGTAAGCGGCTAAACAAAAATAGATCTAAGTTCTAAGTTTAGCTTTTCTCCTTTTTACCAAAATGATAAGCAAGCAAAAAGTTGAAATTCAGTTTTAGTCCATTGCCGGGGAAGAAAATATTTTCGTTGTATAAAGATACAACGTCCATAAATTGAAAATTAAAGCCGGTCTCCAATTCCGCATTATTCTCAAGAACATAATATTTGCTTTGTACACGAAAACATAGCCGATTATAAATCAAATAAACTACACAAACTTCTTCCCAACAACATCAATCCCCAAACAATACTAAACTTTAAAAAGTTTTTCGAAGTGTAGTTGCTCGGGTGGGATACCTTATAAATGCGCTTTCTGTGTTTTTTGATTAGCATTCTTTGAATGTGAAATTTTTTATTGAAGGTTAAAAATTTTTTTACTGCGGTGTGAAGACAAGTTTTAACGTTTTTATAATGCTAAAAATAATAGGATAGTGAGAATGTTAAATGAATTGGATACCATTTGGTTTTAGTTTTTTCTATGCCGGTAGAGGTGTAAATTTTTTCTGTGTAAGAATTTGACGGATATAGAGAAACCAATTCAAATAATCTAAAGTTTAAGTTTGCCCCAAGAAATCTATTTTCGGTGATACGAAATTTTGTACCAAATGAGGCAGTATAGCTGAAAGAAAGAGGCATTGAGAAATACTTCCAAGGAGACACATCATTGAATCGCAGGTTTTGCGCTCCAAAATTGAATAAATATGGTTCTACTAAATATGAATAAATGTTGCCTTCTGTTGTGATTTGTGTTGCGTGGTTATATTGTAGTGCATATAAATCTGCGCTAATTCCACTGCTTAGATACACATATCCTTGCCCAACGTTTTGTTTAAGTAGAAATTCGAAAGGAGTAGAAATGAAAAATGAATGTTTATTTAACGCCCATAAGTTTTTAATGTCTTGGTTGTAATTGTAATGTGCAATGCCGAACCCTGATTTAAAACCTATATATTCGTTTCGTAAATATATTTTGCTAAAGTGGATTGATTGTGAAATTCCAGGACTTTGATTAAAATTGCTTTGTTGTTCAGCATAAATTTTACCAATAACTGATGCTGGAATTCTTTCAAAACATAATCCCGATTCCAATGATAAATATTTGTCGATAGTCTGTTGTGCATGCATAGCATGACAAAAGAATGTTGATGCTGCAAAGAACACAACTATTATATGAAGTGTAAAATTCTTATTCATGATTATTACTATTTGTTAAAAGAATAATTAAACCCAAAACTTAAAATGCTCGCATTGTTTTTATAGGAGTATGTGTTACCCCCTGAAATTCCGATTATGTCGGGCTGATTTTGAATTTCCACAGATAGATAAATTCTATTAATTTTGTAAATCAATCCAGCACCATAACTTAGACCAAAAGCATAAGTCGTTTTAGACAAATAATTTAGTTTGTAATCACATCGTAATCCTGCAATTGCATAGGGAGAGACAATTTTATTGAAATTAAATTTTACTTTAATAAGACCATTGAAAAATAGTGCTTTATAATCGTAGCTCCGAGTTAAGTCTCGATAACCTTTATTACAATACCCAAGTTGACCAGTAAACGCAAGACGCTCATGGCTGATAAAATCGCCAGTTATCGATGTATAAACTCCAGGCTTATACTGTGGTTGGGGAAGTGCTTCGGGATCAAATTTCTTATTCGATAATGAAACTCCAGTTTGTATTCCTACACTCTGCACAACTTGAGAGAAAGCCGTGGAAAAAATAAGCATGATGAATACTGTAAAGATAATGTTTTTCATATTTCTATGTTTTGATAAATTTGTGTAATTGTTTAGTATTGTTGGTAAAAGTGACATTAAGGTAATATACACCAGGCATGAGATCTTTAACATCAATAATGAAAGAGTTGTTTTCTCCAGATATTCTATTAATATCAATTTGTTTTATTGCCTTACCTGTTAGGTCCATCAGTGTAATGGATAATAAATTTAAGAGTGACTGATTTATTATTATCTCAATGTATTCCGAACATGGATTTGGGTATATTTCAGAATTTAATACCAATTTATTCTTACTATTTTCTATTGGGTGTGTTAAGTCGTTGTCGTAATAATAAATGAACTCATTGCTTCCACAATTAAAATACGGAGTGTTTATTTTAGCCTCAAATAATGCCCCGTATTTGACCTCAAAGCCAGGATTAAATGAAATTTCATCACCTGCTTCTAATTTTACACTTGAATTATTCATTAAAACTACATTACCCATGTCAATTTCGCTAGTTACATTAAATCCACTCCATATTTTATGTTTGCTATATATGCTAATATTTCCAGTAAATATTTTATTTTGTATATATTTGTTTTCAGGAATTATTGCATCAACAATTTCTGGAACTAATTCGGATGGTATTCTATCATGAAATCCTGTTTCTAGCGGGATTATTGTTTTGTCAAATTTTGTATTCCCATTGTTGTCATAGTCTAATGTGCTTTTATGCGGCATGAATGCTGGGTTCAAATATTGATTAACACTCTGTGTTATCATACTAAAATCATTAAAAGCTCTATCGTCTATTTGTAATGGTGGCATATATGAACCTGCTTCCATTTCGGTCTCTTCCAAGGTAATATATTTAGTGTAAGAGCCACCCCAAAACCAACTTAAGCTAATGGCGAGCCATGCCCCAGAAGCTGGATTGTTCTCGTCATTAGAAAATGAAACCCCAATTGTGTTACATTGTTTCGGGAACCCACCGTTTCCATTTCGACTGTAAAGGTCATTATAAAAATTGGATTTTAATACTCCACCAACATCATATGCATTATAATGCAACATGATTTTTGCCGCATCATTATTATTTAAATAATTTGAGAAATCATCATCACTGTTTTCTTTAAGGAAGTTTTGCAATTCAGCACTAATATACGCTCCTTGATGTGGTGCATCTAAAGAAATCCATGTATCTATTGGCAGTGTGTTATTCTCGTCTTCAGCTTTTACAATTGCATATCTTGTAATTAAACCTCCCATACTTATACCTGCGCTAATAATGTCTTGAGATGAAAAGTAATTAGTTGAAATAAATCTAGCTGCAGAAGAATAGACTGCTGCATTTTTTCTCAAATCCTGAGGATTGTATTTGTAATACAATACATAAATATCAAAACCATTGTTTAGCAAACAATTAAATAATTCGTCTCCAGCAAATCTATA
>JAQVGK010000426.1 GCA_028696755.1 Bacteroidales bacterium
TCTGTTTTTCCAATTTTCTTTCATTATTACTGGTTCTAATAATTCAACATTTACTAAATACCATCTAAATTACTCAATACTTTTTCTATCTCTCCCGAAGGCCGATCGGCATCAGAATTAATTATATTTAAATCCTTTCCTATTAAAATAAACCTCGGAATACTATTAATCTTATAATATCTACATAATTCATTTGACCAGCCACCAGCATAAAGCTGAATGCCTTCCACTTTTTCGTCAGTCAATGCTTTTTCCCATGATTCTTTATCATCATCAACAGAAATGCTTACAAATACGATATTTTTGCCAATAAATTTTGTTTTTAGTTTTTCCAGATATGGGATTTCTGCTCGACAAGGCCCACACCAACTTGCCCAAACGTCGATATAAATATATTTGCCTTTAAAGTCGCTTTGCGAAACTGTTTTACCGTTTATATCTTCAAAAGTCCAGTCAACCGAAGGTTTTCCGGGGGCGATAGTTTCGTATTCTGCTAATAATGCTGTAATGTTTGCTATTCTGCCTTTACTTTTCGAGGTCTCCTTGTATTTGTCAAACACATCAGAAACACTAAGAGGCCCATAATACTCTACAAATTGCCTGATAAAATAAAAATATGCAGCATCCAAAGCCTGCTCATTTTTAAAACATTTATCAATTTCTGCAAAGTAGTATTCGCACCATTGTTCCATACTGCAATCGCTTATTCCAGCATCTTTTATCGCTGCAGACGTCTTGTTAGTCAATAAATCCGATAAGAAAGGCCAGTATTGCTCAAAATAAATTAAATCAGGATTATCAATTATTATTTCGGATTCCAGCGTACTTAAATCGTCAAAAGCGTTGTCAGGGATTTCAATCTCAACGTCCCATGTATAAAAAAGGAAATCGGTGAGAATGCTGTGCTTAATTAGTTTAAGTTTTTGAGTTTCTGTTGTGATAAACGATTCGTACTCGCTACCATATTTCTCATCCATTTTTTGTATTTGCTTTTCGAATTCAGCAACATAAGCATTAAATGATTTTATAAAATCATCATACGAATTTGAATATACAAAACTATTCTCTCCATTAGCCTTTGAATTATAAACCCTCATTTGTTCGGCCAGATAATTATTAATTTCGGCATTATCGTCTTTAAAAATTAGAGTTTCTATGAAATCCTTTGAATTTAACTCCAAAGAAATTTTATTCCCCGGAGCTAAAAACATTGCAAACTTATTGTCTCCATAAGTAAGATTAACATAAGATGGTTTATAAATCAAAATTTCAGCTTCGAAGCTCCCGTCGTCATTAAGCTTTAATGTATCAGAATCTAAGTTATAACTCACTATAACTTTATCATCGGTATGGTTTGTAATTTTACCGTCAATAACTACCTGAGTATTTCCAGAATTTTTTGACCCACAGGAGTAAAGCACGACAATAACTAATGCAAACAGAATTAGATTTTTCATAAAAATACGTTTATAAGTTCAAATAAATCTTCAAAAAAAAAGCAGGCATATAAGCCGGATTCTGTAACATGATAAACATGTTGTCTGTCATTTATCTAATGCGATCTACCCCCCGGCTCAGGCGGGCAGCCTTAAAACGCCGGTGTACGTGATCTTGCAACCTGCAGGACGAACGGCTGATGATGTTACCATCATCACCGGTAGGCTCTTACCCCACCTTCTCACCCTTATCCCGACGTATCGAGACGGTTATTTTCTTCTTCGTTACCATACCCTCACGAACATCTCCTATTTCAGGAGTGCAGTGCCCTATGTTGTCCGGACTTTCCTCCCCAGCAAAACTGGAGCGACAGACCTGCCTGCTTCGCGGCAAAGATAAGGAAAAATTTGGAATGTTGGAGTGATGGAATGATGTGATGTTGGAATATTGGAATAATGGGATAATGGGATAATTGATTATTCCATCACCCCAATTTCTCTTTTCCCATTTTTTCTTTATCTTTGCAACAAATCTTTTAGTCGTGGGTTTTATTGATAACTTAAAATACAAATACGGACTTTATCGTCTTCGCAAGGATTTTCGCAAACCAGAGAACAATGCGATTGTTTGTAATCTCGCAGATGCTAAGAGTGTAGGAATAATTTACAATGCAACAAAAATAGAGGATTTTAGTTTAGTGCGCGATTTTGTGTTTAAATTAAAAAAACTTATTCCTGAAGTTATTGCATTGGGCTATGCAGATGCAAAAGAGCTTTCGGATTTTCATCTTCAGCCTCTCGAATTCAGATTTTTCTGTAAAAAAGACCTAAATAAATATTATAAACCTCATGAGGATTCTGTGGATGACTTTGTAAAAAAGAAATTCGACATTCTAATGGACTTTAATCTCGAAGAAAAATTACCCGTTCGATTTGTTCTGGCATCTTCAGAGGCACTATTTAAAACCGGCAGACATTGTGAGATAGAGCCCAATTATTACGACCTTATGATTCAATGTGATATAGACTCGGAAAACGCCTTAGCCCAATTGATTGAGCAAACCGAAATTTATCTTAAAATGATTAAACCAATATAAATGAGAAGCTCCAACGGCTTTAGCCCTCATGAGCTTGCGAACGGCGCAGCTCTCGACGAAGTCAATAAATATCAAATATCAAGCTCCAATTGGTTAGTGCAAATTTTGTATTTTTGTAATTTGTAATTTGTGATTTGTAATTTGTAATTTATATATTTGCCTTTATGAAAACTAATTTTACAGGAACCGGAGTTGCAATGATTACTCCGTTTAACGATGACAAATCAATTGATTTTGATGCTTTTGCAAAACTTATCGATGATTTAATTTCCGGCGGTGTTGATTATCTGGTTGTTATGGGCACAACTGCCGAATCTGCAACTTTATCCCAGGATGAAAAAGACGAAATTCTGGCATTCTCAAAAAAGCAAATCAATGGTCGAGTTCCAATCATGTACGGAATTGGTGGCAATAATACAATGGAAGTAATTAACAAAATTAAATCAGCCGACCTTACTGGTGTTGACGGAATTTTGTGTGTTGCTCCCTACTACAACAAGCCAAATCAAGAAGGAATTTATCAGCATTTTGCTGCAATTGCAACAGTTTGTCCAGTACAAATTATTCTATATAATGTTCCTGGCCGTACTGGAATTAACATGCTTCCTGATACAGTTTTGCGCTTAGCAAACGATTTCGAAAGCATTACAGCAATTAAAGAAGCTTGTGGCTCGGTAGACCAGATCATGCAAATTATCAAAAATAAACCTATTGATTTTACCGTAATTTCTGGCGACGATGCACTAACCCTTCCACTTATTGCAGTTGGAGCCGAAGGTGTAATTTCTGTTGCAGCTAATGCCTTCCCAAAACAAATGTCAGATTTGGTCAGACTCAGCATGAAAGGTGAATTTTCTCAAGCTTTACCAATTCATTACAAACTACTCGACTCAATTTCGAATATGTTTGCCGAAGGTTCGCCTTGCGGAGTAAAAGAATATATGTCCCAACAAGGCAGAATCAAAAACGAACTTAGACTACCGATGGTACCAGCTAGTGAAAAACTTAGAGAAAAAATTAAACAGGATTTGAAATCATTTTAATTTCTTCGGCTTCCCATACAACCATTTTTATCCTAACAATGTCTTATAGTTGTTTGCATTTTGCATAAAGATTATTGTATTTAATATCATTTTTGTATCTTTGTAAAAAAAGCAATT
>JAQVGK010000427.1 GCA_028696755.1 Bacteroidales bacterium
ATTGCTTTGTTCGCTGTGTTGGCCGTTGTTGCAATGGCTTTTGTGTCTTGTGGTGCTAAAGAAGAAAAAACCAAAGAGATTATCACAAAGAAAATTATGTACGATGTTCCTGTTGTGAACGAAGATCTAAAAACTCCGGAGGATTTTGAGAGAGATTGGTTTTATAAGAACATTCCTTTAGAAGATATGGATAAGTTACTTACCAAGCTTTATGATGATGTAAAAGCTGGTAAAATAAAGTCGTACAAATACGATATTACTGGCGATTATGAGGAGTTTGAAGAGATTGCTGAGGCTGATTTGAAGAAAAACTTTGAGGAAAACTGGTTTGTTTATGAGTATCATGATGCTCCTGTAGATACTGCCGATTATCAGATTATTACAACTACTGTTGGCGTTGATAAACAATACATTAAAGAATTACGCTTTCTCGAGGAATGGTATTTCGAAGGAGATGAGTTTTGCAAAAGAGTAATTGCTGTTGCTCCAGTTTTTGTTTACGAAGTTCCTGGCGAAACTAAAGGACGCCAGATTTTTTACTGGGTGTATCTCAAAGACTTGAAAGATTAATAATTGAAATTACATAAGTATCGCTGCAGACAATGTTTGCGGCGATAATTTTTTACAAATGGCCAATCTAAAGAAAATGTTCGTTTCCGATTTCGACGGAACTCTTGCCGATAATAAAAGCTGTGTCAGTGCAAAAACAAGAGATTCTCTAATCAAATTGGAAGAATTAAATATTGTTAGGGTGCTTGCTACTGGTCGTAGTTTGTTTTCGTTGAATACTGTTGTTGAACCTAATTTTCCTATCGATTATTTGGTGTTTTCTTCGGGAATTGGAATTTATGATTGGAAAAACAAGATATTGTTGCAGCACAACGAAATTGAACATGATAAAACAGTCGAGATTTATGATTTTTTAGTCAAGAATAATTACGATTTTATGGTTCAGCTTCCTGTTCCTAATAATCATTTTTTTCATCATTTTACTGCTGGAAATCCAGGCGACGATTTTCTATCAAGAATCAGATATTACGAATCGCATGGAGTTGAAGCAATTGTCGATTGTCCGCACACAGCATCGCAATTTGTTGTCATTTGTAGAGAAGAGGCTAACCATCTGAATCTAATCAAAGAAACATTCCCCTGTGTTAAAGTCCTAAAGGCAACCAGTCCTCTCGATCGAAAATCGGTTTGGATAGAGATTTTACCTTATGGAATTTCAAAAGGATCAGGAATTGAATATCTTAGGCAAAAATTAGATATTAATCTTGCGGAAATTGTTACCGTTGGTAATGATTATTATGATTTAGATATGCTTCGATACTCTTTACCTCAAAATTCGTATGTCGTTAGCAATGCACCTCAAGATGTACTAAAAGAATTTCGAGCAGTAAAATCCAATACCGAAGATGGCGTTGCCGAGTTGATTGAGGAGGTGTATTTTGGGAAGAGGTAATCGGTAATCGGTGGTCGGTGGTCGGTAATCGGTAATCGGTGTGTTAATGCCTGAACCTTTAGCTCGGCGAAGCCAATATGGTTGACCACTATTTGTTAATTTTCAATCATAGTTGCAAAGAATACATTTTGATTCTGAGCAGTTTTCTTGCCCTGTTTTTTATAAGGCTCACGCAAGTAACCTTCGCAGAAACCACCGCTTACTGACGCACCTCTTACTGATCACTTATTACAATATTATAATATCCTGAGAAAAAAAGACAGACATTGCACTGCGCCACCGACACACCGATTACCGATTACCGATTACATTTTTAGAATATCCTGGGAAAAACAGACACATCCGAAGGGCTTACGCAAGTAACCTTCGCAGAAACCACCGCTTACCGACGCACCGACCACTGCTTACAGCTTTTATAATCCCCTAATCAAACTTAACAGCCGGAGCTTCGTCAGCGCCTTCTTTAGCTTTGAAGTATGGTCTTTCGTTAAAGCCAAACATTTTAGCAAATAGATTGCGAGGGAATTTTAAAACCAAAATATTGTATGCTTTTACAGTGGTATTAAATTCATCGCGACGAACGATTATGTCGGCTTCGATTGCTTTAAGCTCGTTCTGCAAGTCCATGAAATTTTGATTTGCCATCAGTTGTGGATATGCTTCTACGCTAACCAATAACCTGCTGAGAGCGCCTGTAAGTTCATTTTGCGCAGCATCAAATGCAGCAATATTTTCTTCTGTAAGATTATCGCCATCAATGTTAATAGATGAAGCTTTTGCTCTAGCTTCGGTTACTGCTGTAAATGTTTCTTGCTCATGGTCGGCATAGCCTTGAACAGTTGCAACAAGATTAGGAATTAAATCCAACCTCTTTTGATAAGCATTTTCGACATTCGACCACGAATTTTTAACTGTTTCGTTTGCGTTTACACATTTGTTGTACGACGACATAGCGTACCAGCCAATCCAAATTACTAATAATGATAATCCGATAATTAGTGGAAGTCCGAAAACTGTAAAGCCAAGGCATCCTACGCCTTTTACTTTTGGTTCTTTTGTATTGTTTGCCATAGTTTTTTAATGTTTTGTACAAAAATAACAAATTTTTAATTGATATGTTGGTGTTGAAAATTTAATTTTAAGGAAAGTTTTTAGCAGCAGCTGCAATTGATTATTCTAAAAATGATATTGCTAGTAATTGCATGGGGCATGGAGCATGGGGCTATTTGTGCCAGATTCAAAGATTATGCTATTCACGAATTTTTCATAGAAAATTAAAAAAATGTTGTTCTAGATATTTATTGAGCTCCATGCCCCATGCTCCATGCTCCATGCAAAACTGCATTTATCTTAAATTATGCTAAAAGAAAGTTACTATTTAGTTCAAAATTTTCAATTTGTGTAAACCAATTCTTTTCGTTTATTTAGACTTTTTACAAATTGCACAAATATGCTTTTTAACCTTTGCTCAATTCCACAATAATAATATATTTGCTCTCTGACGTGATTCGTTAAAAAATTAACAAACAAGCTGATTGTCAATAGCGAGGATCGTTAAAAAAATAACAAGCAAACAATTAAATACTAAATCTTAACAGAATGAATGGTCAATTAGAAATGATTATTAAGAAGTATGGTTCGGACAAGAACAGACTTATGGATATCCTATTGGATATTCAGGCTGAGTTCGGCTTTATTTCCGGGGAAGCGACACAAGGTGTTGCCAAAGCTCTCAACATTGCTAAAGTTGATGTGGAACAGACTCTGTCTTTTTACCATTTCTTTACCCCAGAATCAAAAGGTAAAAATACCATTTACCTTAACGACAGTGCAGTAGCTTGCATGATGGGAAGAGAAGAGGTTAAAAAAGCATTTGAAGAAGCTGCTGGATGCAAATTCGGACAAGTGACTTCGGACGGAAAAATCGGATTACACAATACTGCTTGTATTGGTATGAACGATCAGGAGCCAGCCGCTATCATTAACGGACAAATGTTTACAAAACTTACTCCAGCCGTAGCAAAACAAATTGTTGCAGGTTTGAAGGAAGGTAAAAATGTAAAAGATCTTTATCATCAGGGACTTGGCGATGGCAACAACGCTGCTATGGGTTCTATGGTTCGCAACAATCTTTTGAAAAAAGGCGAAGTTATCTTCAGCGACTTTACTCCTGGTGATGTATTAAAAGGCAAACTGAAAAACATGCAGCCTACTGATGTTATTTCGG
>JAQVGK010000428.1 GCA_028696755.1 Bacteroidales bacterium
ATCAAAAACAGCAGTTTGTGGTACGTTTGGCAAAACTTCGAGAATAGCACGCATACCAAGCAAGTGTGCGGGGTTATGCAAAGGAGCCAAATCGCAACAAGCTTCAATTTTTGCAATAGCATCAGCATCCAATTTTACGCTTTCGGTAAAATACTCACCACCGTGAGCAACGCGATGACCAACAGCAAGAATTTCGTCAAGAGACTCAATCACACCATGGTTTTTATCGAGCAAAGCTTCGAGAACCAGTTTAATTCCAACAGTATGATTAGGAACCGGCTGGTCAGAATCATATCTTTGGTCGCGGTTGTTTTTGTGACTTAAACAGCCAACACTTAAACCAATGCGTTCAACAATCCCTTTGGCTTTAACTACTGGCTCGTCACCCATATCAAGAAGTTGATACTTAATTGATGAGCTACCACAATTCAGTACTAATACATTCATTTTATCAGATATTATAATTTAACAATGATTTATTTCTTCATTCCTGCTGCCTGATTTGCTGTAATAGCAACCAAGTTAACGATATCACTCACTGAACAACCACGCGATAGGTCATTAATTGGAGCTGCCATACCCTGCAAAACTGGTCCGATAGCTTCGGCATGAGCCATACGCTGAACAAGTTTGTACGCTATATTTCCTGTTTCTAGAGTTGGGAACACCAATACGTTTGCCTGACCAGCAATTTTGCTTCCAGGAGCTTTCTTCTGTCCGATTTCGGGGATAATTGCAGCATCACTTTGTAATTCGCCTTCTATCATCATATCGGGAGCCATTTCCTTGGCAATTTTGGTAGCTTCAACAACTTTGTCAACCATTTCGTGTTTTGCTGATCCTTTTGTAGAGAAGCTCAACATAGCGATTTTTGGTTCAAAACCTGCAATTGCGCGTGTTGTGTGACCAGTAGCAACAGCTATCTCGGCAAGTTCACGGGCAGTTGGATTTGGATGTACAGCACAGTCGGCAAAAACCATCAGACCATCTTCACCAAATTCTTTATCATTTAAAATCATGATAAATGCTCCAGACACAACCGAAATCCCAGGTAAGGTTTTCACAATCTGAAAAGCAGGACGTAACACGTCACCTGTTGCATTATCTGCACCAGCAACTTCGCCATCTGCGTCACCAGCTTTAATCATCAAAACTGCAAGATACAAAGGATCAAGTGCAAGTTTTGCAGCATCTTCACGACTTAAACCCTTAGATTTGCGAATTTCGAAAAGCATATCAATATAAGCTTCTTTCTTTTCATGATTTTCAGGATCAACGATTTTAGCTTTGTCGATGTTTGTTAATCCGTTTTCAGCGGCAAGAGCTTTGATTTCTTCGGGCTTGCCAATTAAAATTACGCGAGCAAGATTTTCGGCAATTACCTGATCGGCAGCTTTTAGTGTTCTAATTTCGGTTCCTTCTGGAAGCACAATTCTCATGTCGTGCTTACGTGCATTCTCTTTGATTTTATTGATTAAATCCATTTTGTTGTGTGTTATATTTATTAAAAATGTGTGTTCTCAAAAGTAATAATTCTATTTTGAATTATTTATCAGTTTTTTAAAATTTTTTCACTTAATTTTCATGTCTATTAATTTCCTTTCGCCAAGAAAAGCCTGCAATCTGTCTCCTATTTCGAGTTTGCCGACTCCAGCGGGTGTTCCTGTATAAATAATATCTCCTATTTTAAGAGTAATAAACTTAGAAACATATTCAATTATGGTATCTACATCAAAAATCATATCAGAAGTGTTTCCTATTTGAACAATCATATCATTTAAAACTAAATTAAAATCGAGATTATTGATTTCACCAACTTCTTCTAGTGGAAGAAAATCTGAAATTACTGCCGACCCATCAAAAGCTTTTGCAATTTCCCAAGGCAGACCTTTTTCCTTGCATTTTTTTTGCAGATCGCGGGCAGTAAGGTCAATTCCTAATCCCACACAATCGTAGTAGCGATGAGCAAATTTCTTTTGAATATGCTTTCCTAGTCTATTAATTCTGATAATGACCTCAAGCTCGTATTGCAAATCGTTTGAGAAATCGGGTAGATAGAAATCTTTATTGTTTACAAGAATACTTGAATCAGGTTTAAGGAAAAACACAGGAGAATCGGGATATTGCGATCCCAGCTCTTCAATATGCTTTTTATAATTCTGACCGATGCAAATTATTTTCATGAGAAAAAATTAGAAAAAAAGACAGGCCTAAGCCTGTCTTAATACATTTATTTTACTGCTGGCATTTGTCCTTTGTAAATAGGAGTTTTCACGATTTTGGCTTTTAACTTTTTATCGCGAATTCCGATATAAATCTCGGTTCCTTCTTTCCAGAATCCTTTAGCAACATATGCCATCCCAATACCGATTTTCATGCATGGCGACATTGTTCCTGATGTTACTTCACCTATTTCGTTTCCAGCTTCATCATACACTAGGTAATGCTGACGAGGAATACCACGATCAATCATTTCGAAACCTTTAAGCATTTTGCTTGCACCTTCGGTTTTAATTTTTTCGTGAAATGCGCGATTTGTGAAGTTGTTGCCATCAACAAATTTGGTAATCCATCCTAAACCTGCTTCTATTGGTGAAGTTGTATCGTTAATATCGTTTCCGTAAAGGCAGAATCCCATTTCGAGACGTAAAGTATCACGGGCTCCAAGTCCAACAGACTGAATACCGAACTCGGCTCCAGCTTCCATTACAGCATTGTAAAGTTTTTCAGCATCTTTGTTATAAGCATAAATTTCGCAACCTCCTGCACCAGTATAACCTGTAGTAGCAAAAATTACTTCGTCGATACCTGCAAAAGAAATTTGCTTGCAATTATAATATTCCATATCAATTACATTTGCATCAGTAAGTTTCTGCATTGCCTTCAAAGCATAAGGACCTTGAACAGCTAACTGACAAATATTATCGGATGAATTTTGTAATTCTTCACCAATAACCAAACCCATTTCTTTTGCAACAGCAGTACACCAAGCCCAGTCTTTATCAATATTTGCTGCATTAACAACCAGTAAATAGTTTTGTGCGCCAAATCTATAAACCAATAAATCGTCAACTATCCCGCCATCATTATTTGGAAAGCAAGAATACTGTACTTTGCCATCAAATAATTCAGCAACATTATTTGAAGTAACTCTCTGGATAAAATCAAAAGCCTTCGGACCTTTAACCCAAAATTCGCCCATGTGAGAAACGTCGAACAAACCTATTTTTTCGCGGCATGCGATATGTTCGTCATTAATACCGGTAAATTCTATCGGCATATTGTAACCTGCAAACTCGGCCATACGGGCTCCTGCTGCAATGTGAAAATGTGTAAACGCTGTGTTTTTCATTATTTATAAGATTATTAATGTTCAAGTAACAGGGTAGCAAATGTAGAGAAAAATAAATTAAATAAAAATGATTTTTTGCCATATTTTTATTGATAATAATCAGATTGTGATTTTAAGCAAGAATCCGATTGTAATGGTAAAAAAAATCCTAAAACAATACTGTTAATAAAATTCAGATTCAACATAAGGCACAATTCAAAAAACATTTAATTTAGCAAAAAAAATTACAGGCATATATTTTGCGAAGCGAGCTAGCAATAAAAACCTGTATTTTTAAGTTTATTAAAAGAAATAATACCGATTATGAATAAAATTATTGTTTTTACACTTTTCA
>JAQVGK010000016.1 GCA_028696755.1 Bacteroidales bacterium
TAAACTCGATAACAGATTCTGCATTATCATCGTTCGATTTATTAATAGCCCATTGTAATGTTCCCAACATATCGGGGTCACAATCTGCATCATTAAACTTATAAGGATCTGTAAACGGATTCGGATCTGTTGTCTTGGTAACTACATAAATATTCTGGCTAAAAACTGTTGCGGTAATCACCATTAATAATATGTGTAAAAATGTCTTTTTCATATTCTGTTTTTTTTTTAAGGCTAAGTCTGAGGAGGTTTAGCTTTGGTTTTAGCATCTGCCTTTTTTGTAATTTGTAATTTGTTTTTTGGAGTTTCTTCACTTTATTTGGTGAATACTAGGTGTTCGGTTTCTTCACTTGCATTGTCGGTAACAAAGGCTGTGATGTAAGCAAAGTTCTGGTAATCGTTTTCGCTTAAACTTACAACTGCTTCTACTACATTGTCGTTAACGATGTATGAGTTTCCTCCATACGAAATAAAGTAATCTCCATCCTCGCTATAAACATTCGCGACAATACTTAACACATCGCCGGTGCTTTGCGCCGTACCTATTAATATATGCACGGTTTCTGCTAACGAAATGTCGTTAATTTTAAACATCACCGATAAAATCTCGGCATCATCTTCTAAAGGCAAGCCTGTAACAGTATCTGTTAGCATGACTGGCGACACGGCAATGTCGGAAATTTGAATGCTGTTCTGCGAAAACAGAACGCCTGCAAATAGAAACATTGCAGTCAAAATCAGGATTAGTTTTTTCATAGTATAGAATTGTTTTAATAACTGCGATAAATGTAATACAAAAAAAAAAAACAGACTACGAAAATGTTTGGATAGTTATTAACATTATCACAAAATCAATTCATCATGGATTTATAGCAAAAGAACTGTGCTAAATATTTAGAGATTTTTATTGGCTGAGCCTTACAAATTCAGAAGGAACATCCAAAGAAAAAAACATTTTAACAAAAAGCAAAAAACTTAAAAATGAGCAAGTAATTAACAATGTACAAATAGTTGTTGTTGATAATGGACTAGATTAGTTGTAAATTCCAAATCACAACGGCGCAGCCCTCAACGCGATGCAGTGAGCGTAGCCGAACTGAAGTTAAATTACAAATTCCAAACTTAGCAATAATCGTTGTAATTTGTAATTTGTTTTTTGTATTTTCCTAATTTATTTCCACCAACGCAATCACAGCATCTTTGTCCACAATATCGCCTTGTTTAAAGAGAACTGAATCTATTCTGCCATCGAAATCAGCTTTAATTTCTTGGTAGTGAGTATTTGATTCGAGATAGAAGAGGCGTTTGCCTTTGGTAATAGTGTCGTTACGCTTTACGATTTCTCTGTCGAGTTCTATGCTAAGATCGTAATATATTTTTCCTTTTGCAGGAGCTTTAATTTCAACAAGTTTTGCTTTTGCTTCGCCAGCAGAAGGAGTAATCGATTTTTGCTCGGCTTTTTTATTCTTTAAGGTCGCAAACTCTTCGTCGAATCTTTGTTTGGCGAGTCCTGATTTAAAATCGCGATATTGGCGGTCGTGCATTGCAAACTCGAATAATTCTTCGTCGTTTTCGCCTGTATCCCAGCCATTTTCTTTCATCTCGGCACGGAATTTTTCAAGCTCATCTGGATAAGCATCCTGTGGTAAACCTGTGTAGAATTCCTTATTTTGAGCTTTTGCTAAATCGATAATTTCAGGGGCAAGTGGCCCTGGCAATACGCCAGCTTTTCCAAGAATCATATCCCAAGTATTCTTGTCAATCATCTCCCATCTGTTTTTACCTTGTAGTAAGAACATAACATTTACCAAGGCAACATTCTTAACATATTGACTAAAAGGAGTAACAAGTGGAGGATAACCAAGCTTTGGCCAAACATATTGTACTTCGTCGAAAAGTAGAACAAGTAAATCGTCGATGCTTAACGGAGCTTTGCCAGCATTAATTTGTTGCTGATTTATTCCTGCATGAACACCTTCTAAATCGGCCATCATACTTCCCATCATACCGCCAGGTAATCCGCAACCAACAAGAAGCGACGACATTTCGCGGTTTTTAGGATTAATCCAATAACCTAGCCACTCGTCCATAAATTCTTGATTGAGGGTGCGAGCTTGCATATATGCTTTCATGTTGATGTCGGGGACTTTAAATCCTGCATCTTTAAGCATTTCTTGTATTGTAATTACGTCGGGATGCACTGTTCCCCATGATAGAGGTTCCATTGCAACGTCAATATAATCAGCACCAGCTCGGGCAACTTCGAGAGTTGATGCAACCGAGAATCCAGGACCTGAATGTCCGTGATACTGAACAATAACATTAGGATAAGCAGCTTTTATTTCCTGAACCAAACGTCCAAGCGATACAGGGCGGCCAACACCAGCCATATCTTTAAGACAAATCTCGTCGGCTCCATAGCTCATTGCTTTTTCGACAATTCCCATGTAATACTCAACAGTGTGAATGTCAGAATGTGTGATGCTGAGAGTAGCTTGTGAAATCATTCCAGCCTCTTTGGCGTATTTTATCGAAAGTTCAAGATTGCGATGATCGTTAAGACCGCAGAAAGAACGTGCGATATCAACACCTTGAGCCTTTTTTACCTTGTACATCAGTTTTCGCACATCGGCCGGAACAGGATACATTCTAATTCCGTTAAGAGCGCGCTCCAACATGTGAGTCTGAATTCCAGCCTCGTTAAAAGGACGTGTCCATTCCTTAACTACTTCGTTAGGGTTTTCACCATAAAGCAGATTAACCTGCTCGAAAGCTCCACCATTAGTTTCGATACGATCGAAACAGCCCATGTCGATAATTACTGGTGCAATTTTTTTCAGTTGCTCAAGACGCGGAACGTATTTGCCGCTCGACTGCCACATATCTCTGTAAACGAGACTGAATTTAATTTCCTTTGCCATTTGCCTTTATTGATTTTTTTCAAAAATACATAATATTGTTGACTTGCAAAAACAAAAAAGTCCTCAATTTTTATGTTAAAAAATGACTTTATAGGAAAATGTTGTCCTGAGTGCCTAAAATGCCTAAAGTGCAAAAAGTTGCCAGTGGAATTTATGATTGATTTATAAGAAAATCCATTGAAAGACAACGTGATAAGTTTATAGCTTTTAAAAGAAATTAACTTAGTGAAAAAGCAAGTTATTATAAATGATAGTTAGTAATTACAAAACAAGTAAGACCTTGCCAGCGCCCTAAGCGGTGCAGTGAGCAAAGCCGAACTGTACTCTAGGCACGGTTCGACTGCGCTCACCGCATCGCTCTAGGCACTCTAGGCACTCCAAGCGGTGCAGTGAGCAAAGCCGAACTGTACTTTAGAGCACTTCTTTACTCCGTAATAACAATCTTTTGGATAGCAACAATTCCATCCGAATTATAGAGGTTTACAAAGTAAGCACCAGTTTCGAGGCCTTTAACAGACATTGAAGTAGATGTTAGTTTAGATTCGAAAACCACGCTACCTTTAATATCGGTGATTTTTAAGGTGATGTCCTTGTAGTTTTCCTTTTTGTAATTAACAACAAATTCTTCTTTTGCAGGATTTGGAAAAACTGTAAAAATATCATCGTAATATGACTGCGGAACATAAATTTCTTCGGTAACATAAGCCGAAGCTGTTGATTGACATCCAATAGCATCTGTAACCTGTACATCATAATGACCAGTGCAAAGTCCAGTTTGTGTTGATCCAAACGAACCGATGGGCACTTGCCAGTAGTATGTGTAAGGATAAATTCCTCCATTGGCAAATGCATTTACGACTCCATTACACGATCCATCGTCATCGGATGTTGTAGTGCTAAGGTCTATCAATGAATATTTTACTTCGATAAAATCCTGAACGAAGTTGCCGCAGGCATCAAATATTTTTACCCAATAACTTGTTTCGCCGACTACTGGACTAATTGTTATAGATTCGGTTTCTTCAGAAGTGCTCCAAAGGAAAATAGGTGTTGGTTGATTTGATGATGCTGTAAAAGTAATATCTCCTAACTCGACACAAGATTCAATGTCGGTTTCCAAAATACCCGCAGATAAATTAACTGGCGGAGGATTCTGGAGAGTATATTCTATACGGTTGAAACAGCCAACTGCATCTGTTACTGTTATTTTATAAGTTCCGGGACAAAGATTTCCGAAGGTACTCATGGCAGTATTATGAATGCTGTCGGGGAAGAATTGGTATAAGCTGTTTACATATCGGTACGAAAACGGAGAATAGCTTCCTTCATAATCTAGTTGTATATAACCATCGCATTCGTTGTAACAAGATGGATTAACGAGAGTATGATTTTCTAGGTTCATATCCGAGATGCGAATTGTGACAGAGTCGTAAACTTCATTTCCACAAATATCGGTCATTGTTAGATAATAAGTTGTGGCCCCAAATTCAGTATCTATATTTATTGTACTTGTTGTTTCTCCTGTACTCCAATAGTACCAAACATTTGGATCGATGTTACATTCTCCAACAAGATCAAGAGTAGCAGGAGCATCTGTGCCGCAATAGAAAGTTTCCAAATCCTGAATCCCACCTTTGATAAATTCGGCATCATAAATCCAAATAGTATCGTAAACTGCTGTTGATTGGTTCCCGCAAGGACAAGCAGTGTAGAAAGAAACGATTATTGTTTCGTGACCTTCGTCCAAACCGTCGTTATAAGCAGAATAGAAAATTGTGTCAGTCATTTGACCAGCGGGAATCGTAATAGAGGTTGGGAAATTGTTAAAATCTACACCCTCGGTAGCAGTACTGTTTGATATAACCATAATATCAATTGTCACATCTTCGGCAGCATCAGAACCTTCTTCGCGGCTTATAACGTAATAGTTTTCGCATCCTTCCCACAAGTCTGCTTCGCCACCAACTTGCGATGTGTTTACAATAGAAATTGATTCGCCCGAAACAAAACTACCAGCTTCAAGAAAAACTCCTGAGTCGAAAGCAGAGTCACCAGCATCACCAATGGCAAGTTTAATGTGATACGTTTCGCATGCCTGAACAATTGCAAATGCTGTAAGTACAATAGTATTACCATCGTACTGTACAGATCCTCCGAAAGATCCAGGTGAATTAGAAGCAGAGGAGGGTGTTGCGATGTAATAGTTGAAATTATGTACATTGTCAATTGTAACAGGTTGATTGTTGGGTAATAGTGCGATATTTATTGCGTTATTGGAGTAAGGCCCACTAATGCCTGGTCCAGAAAGGAAAAAGCCAAAAACATCGTTAAAATCTGAGTTTGCGTATTCAGGAAATTCTTCAGAACCAAAGATGTATCTAAACGTAACAGTATCAGTTGCAGGAATAAAATCAAATTGCACTACTGTAGCATCATTAATCCCATCTGTTGGGTCACTAAGCAATTCTACTAAATCAGGATCTGAGCCACTATTCGTCGTGCTTCCATCACTACCCGAGTCATTTGGCCCTTGAGCATTTGAAATAGCCCCTGATGCCAATATAATCCCCGACGCAAAAGGGAATTGCGAACTACCTTTACGGAAATATCCATAAGATCCGTTGTTATTTACAGTAACATTCGAAACCTGAATACAACCATTTATTAAAGTATCTTCTATTAGATCGGTTATTGGTAGTCCGCCCTGAGTAATAATACTTTGTGCCGACAGGTAAAAACCTGAAAATAGAACAATTGTAATAATAATTAACTTTTTCATAACAGGATTATTTGTGCTTCAGTGCGTAAATTTAAACAAAATAATAATATAAAGTCGAAAAAATAGACGAAAATTTGTCTTTTTGGTTGTTTTGTATCAATTAAGAATCTAATTTTGCGGCAATTATGAAAAGATACCTTGCTTTGGATATTGGTAGAAAGAGAACTGGAATCGCTGTAACCGATACCAACAGGATAATTTCAACCGCGTTAGAAACTGTTGAAACTCATAAGCTTGAAGCTTTTTTGAAGGACTACATCTCCAAAAATGAAGTTGAAAAAGTTATTGTTGGCATGCCTGTTCAAATGAACAATCAGCCTTCAGAATCTGTTAAATACATTTTACCAGTACTTAATAGATTGAAAAAGGTTTTTCCAGATATAGAATTTATATCAGCAGACGAGAGGTTTACTTCAAAAATGGCTTTTCAAACAATGATTGATGCAGGTTTAAAGAAAATGCAGCGGCAAGAGAAGGAAACAGTTGATAAAATAAGTGCTGCAATAATTCTACAATCTTATCTTGATAGCGAAAAATATAAAAATTTATGATACTTCCAATTTACATATACGGACATCCAGTTTTAAGAAAGAAATCGGTTGATATAGATGCAAATTATCCCGAACTTAAGCAGCTTATAGACGATATGTTCGAGACAATGTATAAAGCCGAAGGCATTGGTCTGGCTGCCCCACAGATTGGGAAAAATATTAATCTGGTAGTAATTGATGCTCGACCTTTAGCTAAGGATGATCCTGATCTAGCCGATTTTAAGCGTGTTTTTATCAACCCAAAAGTTACTTTTAATACTGAAGAAAAAATTGCTGTAGAAGAAGGCTGTCTTAGCATCCCAGGGATTCACGAAAATGTTAACCGTCCAAAAGACTTAACTGTTGAATATCTTAACGAGAATTTCGAACAAGTAACAGAGCGTTTAGTTGACTATAAAGCGATTGTTATCCAACATGAGTTTGATCATCTTCAGGGAATTATGTTTACCGATAAAATTTCTCCTTTACGCCGACGTATGTTGCAAAATAGACTTAATAATATATCTAAAGGAAAGGTTTCGGCTTCGTATAGGGTGAAGATTTGATTTTTTAAGAAGACAGAAGTCAGAAAACGGAAAACAGAAGGCTTACGCCAGATTTTGAAGAAAACGGAAAACGGAAGACAGAAGTCGGAAGGCTTACGCCAGATTTTGAAGAAAACGGAAAACAGAAGTCAGATGATTTGTGTAAAGATTTAGCATTCTGCATTCTGTTTTCTGTTTTCTGTTTTCCGACTTCTGTCTTCCGTTTTGTAAAAAAAATCGCCATAATTAATTTGCGATATTTTTTTTATATTTGCATTTAAAATTTGTAAAACATGAAAACTTGTCATCTTGTTGTGTTGCTTGCAATATCAGTGATTGTTGCGTCGTGTGGAAATGCTAAAAAGCCTTTGGCCGAGCGCAATCAGTTAACTAAAGAAATCTCCGATATGGAAAAATCTCTATTGGCAAATGATGAACCTGATGCCGACCTAGCCGATAAAATGATAAACGCTTATCTCGAATATGCCGAAAAATTTCCGCAGGATACTGTTACCCCAGAGTATTTGTTTAAGGCTTCCGAAATTGCAATGAATTTTGGTAGAGCTACCGAGGCAATAGAGTTTTTAACAAGAATAGAGAAAGATTATAAAAAGTACGACAAGTATCCGGCTGTAATTTTTATGAAAGCCTTTATTTATGAGAATTATCTTGACGATATCAACAAAGCTGCTGATTATTACACAATTTTCGTTGAGAAATATCCCGATCACAAACTTGCACAGGATGCCAATGCTGCTTTAACTTATTTAGGGCTTGATGATGAGGAACTTATTAAACTTTTTGAGGAAAATTCACAAACCCAGAATTAATGTTTCCTGGTTTTAATGAAGAGCTTCGGAGAAATCCATTTATAAGAATAACACTGGCCTTTATTGCTGGGATTGTTGTTGCAAATCTTGTTTTTATTCCAGTTTGGCTAACAATATTTATTTTTGTTATCACAATAGCATTGCTAATTTTCTTTAAAGTGCGGAATCGCTATGGGAACGAATTAATTAGCGGCCTGACAATAAATATTGTGATTCTAAGTGCAGGAATGTTTTTTACAACTTCATTAAACGAAAAAGCAAGAAACGATTTAGAATCATATAAAACTGGAAATCTTATCGGCATTGTTGATGAAGATCCGAAGATAAATGAAAAAACAACAACGGTAAAAATTCTTATTATTGCTGTTAGAAACGAGAATAATTGGCAATCAACGGATGGAAATACAATGCTCTATCTTGAGCGAAGCGAAGCTGCTGAAAAATTACAAACTGGCGATAAAATTATATTCAGTCCTCAGCTAAGTGAAATCGAAAACAAAGGCAATCCCGAAGAATATGATTTTAAAAAATACTTGTCGTATAGTATGATACTTACATCCGATTATTTAAGCAGTGATGAATGGCAACTGCTGCCAGATGATGCGGCACCTGGAATCCGACATGTATTTCTTCGTTTTAGGACACAACTAGTTGGAATGCTTCAAAAATTTGGATTAAGCAATGATGAACTTGCTGTTGCTTCGGCTCTTGCTTTAGGTTATAAGGATAATCTTAGTGATGAGGTGCGCCATGCTTATTCATCGGCAGGAGCAATGCATATTCTTGCAGTGTCGGGAATGCATGTCGGAATTGTTTACGGAGTAATAGTTTTCTTGCTATCATTTTTTAAATCAGAAAAACTGAAAATCCCTAAAGTAGTTTTGTCAATAATTCTTGTTTGGGCTTATGCGGCACTTACTGGACTATCTCCATCTGTAAGCAGAGCAGCTCTAATGTTTTCGATTCTAGCTCTTGGTAAACTGCAAAAACATGGATCAGGTTCGCTAAATGCAATCGCTGCTTCTGCATTTATTTTGCTTTTGATAAATCCATACAATCTTTACAACCTTGGTTTTCAACTTTCGTATGTTGCTGTGATCGGCATAATTTTATTGTACGAGCCGATTTATGCTATTTATAAAGTCAAAAATAAAATTCTTGACAAGGTTTGGTCACTTACTGCAGTTTCGGTTGCTGCTCAAATTGCAACTGCTCCACTATGTATGTATTATTTTCATCAATTCTCAAATTATTTTCTCATTACTAATTATTTATTAATTCCTGTTTCAACTATTGCAATTTGGTTAGTGGTTGCAGTATTTGTTTTTTCTCCAATACCAGTTGTTGCAACATTTTTAGCCCAAATTCTAGCTTTTGCGATTAAAACCATGAATTTTTTTGCGACTGGAATCGAGAGTTTGCCATTTTCGGTTACAACTGATATTCAGATTAGTTTTTCTCAATTGGTAATACTATATTTCATTATCGCTGCTCTCGCAATTTTCTTTTTCAATACGAAAATGTATCGCCATTTGTATTTTGCCGTTGCGGCTGTTATTGTTTATGTAGCTATTGGCTTGGTTGGCGATTTGCAAAATAGAAATCAGAAGTATTTTATAGTTTATAATATCAATAAAGTCACTGCCATAAATGTAATTGAAGGACGAAAAAATGTTGTTTTTGCAGCCCTCGACTCAACAACTAACAGGCAAATCGAGTTTTCGGCAAAAAACAACTGGTTGAAAAAAGGTTTGGAGTCTGAAAAGTACATTAATCTAAAAGCAGGAAAGGAAACTGTGTTGTCGAATGTGGCAGCAACCGATAATACAAGTGTTTTTTATAAACGAAAGTTTATATCATTCGGAGAATATAAGGCATTTGTTGTGGATGATGATTTTAAAGCTCTGATTTTGGATGAGAATTATAAAAAACCACAAGTCGATTTTCTTATATTGAGCAATAATCCCAGTCTTAGTCTTACCGAAATTTTGGATTATTTTGACTTTAATATGATTATTATCGCCAGTTCTAATTCGCAGAAAAACCTTGACAAATGGAAAGCCGAGAACGCTAGCTTAAAACTTGATGTTTTTGATGTTGCAGAGCAGGGGGCTTTTGTTTTGAGTTACTAGATGTGTGGAGTTATGGCTTTCAAGACTAGTTATGAAATTTGCAACACAAATTTTAAAAACCCATAACCCGAAATCTATAACCCGAAACTTCCGTAAAACACCCTAATAAAAATATGCACTCCCGATCGTAGTTCGCTTACTTCATCAATTCGATAATTTCGGCTTTCACTTAGTCGATCAACAACTTCATTTTTATCAACGTCTTCCGAAATTATTATTTCAAGAATTTCACCATCGTTTAAAGATTGAAGTGCTTCCAGAGTATTTTCAATAATTTCATCAATTTTTTGATTTCTGAAATCGGCAATTTCGCTTACGTTATTCATTTATTTTACTTTAATAAATTTAGTTTTTGATTTTTCTGTTTTTACAAAATATACTCCTTGTGCAAGATCTGAAATATCATTAACCCCAGATGTAACATCACGTACCTTCGTTCCATACAGTGTATAAATAGACGCTTTTCCTCCAAAACCTTCAATTCTAATGAAGTCGGATGCTGGATTCGGGTAAATCTCTATTGACTCAGAAATTTGATCTTCGACAGAAACTAGCCCACCAGTTACTTTAAAATCCCAAATTCCTCGTCCATATGTTCCGAATCTTACAGTTTCCTCGCTCAAATCAAAATCAACAGTCCAATAAACCTGATCTGGGGCAGAGTTTTGAGCAAGATCGTACCAGCGATTTTCAGTCTTTATAAAAACATAAGGTCCTACATCAGTTGCTGCAAAAAGATAACTGTCGTTTGGTGTTGAAACCATTTCGTAAACCATTGTTGATGGCATTCCTGTGCTCATCGGCAAAAAGCTAGATCCGTTATTTATTGATTTATACACTGGTGGATTTGAGTAACCAGAGCCTGCAACATAAACCACACCAAGTGTTTCGTTTGATGGAACAATTGCTGCACCATAAAGATAATTTCCGTCGGGTCCATCGAATGAATTATTCAGAGTCCAAGTATTTCCGCCATCGGTAGAACTAAAAAACTCTCCGTTTCCATTCATTACATATCGATAGTCGGTATTTAAAGGCGAAAATGCCATTGCCGAAATTGCTGTGGCTCCTGAGTTTCCGCTAAAATCGTATGCAAGTTCGTTCACGGTTACATTTCCCATGCTGTAAATCATCTCGAAAATATGTGTTCCGCTGCCAGTTGTCCCTCCGCCTAAGTAACATATGTTTGGTGCAACAGGATGTGGCATGAGTGGTGGTATCCAAAACTGACCGCTGCATTCAAATTCCCACCAGTATGAGTTGTATGGTGAGCCTGTGGCCGATGGATAATAAGCTGCAAATCCCGGATAAACCATCCATACACTGTTGCCACCATCTCCCGAAACGATATGCCCGTAATCGCCACTTAATATTTGTGTAAACTCTGCGGTTCCTGTTCCAGTATTTGAATTACAAAGCTGATAACCTTGGTCTTGTGACCCTGCAAAAATATAATTTGAGTTTGTTCGGTGCGAATAAACAGAATAAAACTGAGCAATATTGTGATCGAGCATCGAGATGTTTTTTACTGTCTGTAGCTGATTATGCGAAATGTATGTTCCTCCATCGGTATTAATGTAAATAAACTCATTGTTCTCTGCATCAATATATGAGTTTATGCCAGGAATGTCGGCATGTAATTTATTTTCAATATCGCTGTAATATTCTCCCCATTCATTAATCCTTGTCCAGTTGCTTCCACCGTTTGTGCTGCGATAGCATTCTACACCTCCATAATAAAGTGTGTTTGGAAACTTTTGCGAAACAATAAAACTGTTTTTCATAAATGGACTTTGGTTGATGCTTCCTTTAGCAGTCCAGTTAACTCCGCCGTCGGACGATTGATAGAACTCAACGTAATCGGTATTGTAAACTCCAACGTATAGGTAAGTTTCAGTTTCTGTTTCGCAACCCGATAATAGAATTCCTCCAGGATTGGTAATGTCGGGACTCCCTAAATAATCGACCGAAAAATCTGATGGATCAACAACATATTGAGCATCTGATGCAAAAATATAGCAAACTTCTCCTTCACGATCACACCAAATATCGAATTTATCTTCGCTACCAAATTCTGACTCGAGCCACGACTGCTTTTTTACAAAAGAAACCCCAGCATTTGTAGAAACATATAGAGAGGTTTGTTTTTCCCAGTCATTATAATTCCACTCCATTGCTAAAAGATAAATTGTGCGTTGTGCATCATCGGCAACAACAGATTTTATTACATAA
This sequence comes from Bacteroidales bacterium, assembly GCA_028696755.1. Next base: position 11,970 of record JAQVGK010000016.1, read on the forward strand.
CCCCAATCAGCAATATTACTTAAGCCAGTAGAGGCTGTCCATGTTTGTCCATCATCATCGGAATAATAAAATCCTGGTATGCCCCATCCTCCCGAAGCAACCAATAGTCGAGGATCTTCGAAATTAGCAATTTTACGAATCATCTTTATGTCGTCGATTTTAAAATTGTCGTTTAAAACACGCCAGCCATTACCATTCAAATCGGCTTTCCAGATGTTTCCACCAGAACTTGCGCAATAAATTGAGTCGATTTCTGGGTCATATTCGGTATAATGTGTTCGCCCTGCCAGATTTTTGCTTCCGGTTTCGCGCCAGTTTCCGATCAGAATGTCTTCGATATTTACTGTTCCACTTTTACTATATCCATAATTTCGGCGTTGTTCGGCTTTTTCTTTTCTTACCATATAATTAATAGTACGCCAATTAACACCACTATCGCATTTGTGCATTTGATCGATCCATTCCAAACGATTTTTCCACTCACCACCTTCATCATTTTCTTTAACAACCTGAGTGGATTTAGGTTGAGGATTGATTTTGTCAGATTCATTTGAAACTTGTGAACATCCGTTTAAAATAAAAACTGAGAGAATAATACTTGCTAAGAAACCGAAAATGATTTTAAAATTGTTATTTGCCATCTTTCTGAGTTTAATTAGTGCAAATTTATCAAAATAATTGACTGTTGTAATTTTTTTAATGTAAACATGATAGTTTTTGGGATTTGTGTAATGTGCTGATAATCAATGGTATAAGTTTGATTTTGATTGAAAATCAATAAAAAAATGTATTCATAATTATTTTAATGTCTAGTTTGCGATTAGTACTTATATATTTGCGCGCATAACTTGAAAAACCAAAAAATGCAATCACTGTTGATGTTAAAATTTATTCGAACAAGCTCAAGTGTAGTTTTATTTTCAATATTGTTTTTGGTAACTTCATGTGATGATTGCCTAACAAAACAATGCGGTAAAAATCACGAGTCAAATCGTGAAACGAATGAGTTTTTTGCTGAGCTAACAGATCTATATAATGTGAATCCTGATTCGGCAGTTATTGTTGCTGAACTAAAAGAGATGGAATATTTGAAGTCGGGTAGAAATACTGATTTAGTGAGGCTTTACAGCTTTATGTCGGAATTATATCAGTATCGCAAAAATGATGAGGCTAAAGCTCTACATTATATAACATTAGCATTAGAGGTTTGTGCCGAAAATCCAGAGCTTGATTTTGATAAAACATTCTTATACATAAACACTGGAAATATTCTTTACAGGTATCAAATGTATGATGAGGCGATTTATATTTACAGTCAGATTCCCACCGAATGTGAATAGTACCTGAAACCGCAGACAAATACACTAATTGATAATAATATAGCCTTGTCGTACATGGCGCTGTCGGAATGTGACTCGGCTGTTTATTATTTTAATCATTCTTTAAATTTTATTAAACAATCTGGAATTTCGCGTCCACTGCTTACAATTCAGTACTATAATTATATGAGCTCGCTTGGATTGCAATGTGGATTTTCTGATTCGATACCCGAATACTTTCGAAAAGTGTCGTCAATCTACAAAGCTATAGATTACATAATTGCAAATGGACCAAGTGAGTATTGTGAAATTTACCAGAATAACATTCAGCTCGAATATTGTACTAATAAAATTAGGTCATTTGATAAGATGGCAGAATATTTTATAAACAATCAAAAGCCTGATTCTGCTGCATCGCTTTTAGAACAAGGACTTTTGTATGCAAAAAAATCAAAGGTCTGTGTTTGGTGCTCAAACACTTTTCAGTCTTTGTCAAAATATTATTTTGAAATGGACAGTACTGATATAGCGATACTTTACCTGGATTCGGCACTTTTGTCGGCAAATAGCTCGGGAAAAAATTATCTGAATTTGATGGGGATTTACGATTCGTATGCGGAGCTCTACCAGGAGAATTATGATGAAGAAAAGAAGAATGATGCTGTAGAGCTTTCAAAGAAATATCAGGACAGTATTAAAATTGAAAAGAACTCTGAAGAAACACTGCTTAAAAAGATAGAACTTGCTGTTGTTCCCGTTCAATTGGCGATGAAAAATGTTGAGTTAAGTAAAGCCAATCAGCAAAGAGTAATCGATCGACAGAGCTATTTTATTAAGCTTTTACTTGCTGGAATTGTTTTTATAATTTTTGCCTTATTATTTTACTATCGTCTATACCGCAATTTGAAAATAACTCAGCAAGAGCTTGCAAAAAGAACTTTAGAAACTTTTAAAACTGGCAGCGAGAAACAAACTGCTGGCAGAGCAGGAGATGCGGCTGAGGCTGCTCTGGCTTTGAAATTTGAAGAGGAAATTGTAAATCGGAAAGCATTTGTAGAATCTGGAATTAGCTTAAACTCTGTTGCCGAACGCCTCGAAAGCAACAGATCGTATGTATCTGCTCTTATAAATAATGCTTACGGAATGAATTTTAATGATTATATCAATAAGTTAAGGATTGAGGAAGCCTGTAGCAGAATTTGCACCAATACAAACCCAAATTTTACAATCGACCATCTTTATTCGGAGGTTGGCTTTACTGGTAAATCTACCTTCTACACAGCATTTAAAAAATATACAGGGGTTACTCCTGCAGTTTTCTTTAAAATGAATTCGGGAGTTAAGTAATGTTCTCTTGCAATACTCTGTAGGTCAAATTCATGAATTTGACCTACTAATCGTATTGCAAGCAAAATTTGTAAATAGATTTCCAAAATTGTAAAAATTATGATTCTGGAATTTTATAAAATCATAATTGCTTTCTGTTTAGATCTTATCTGTTTGTTTTGTTGCAATCGGTGTGGGATTATTTGTTTTAAAGATCCTCACAAATTTATTTCAAAAAATCAAATTGTACAATACTGAAAAACTAAAATTTCCAATATTTAAAGGTAGCAGGTATTTTCGCGACATTAAACCTGAAAAAAACTATAAAATGTCGAAAAAGGAAAGAATTGTTGCCTGGGTTTTTAGGCAGAACTTCAACGAAGGTAATTTTGATGATTACAGCAAAAAAGATAGGCAAAATGCTATTTATGTTTGGATAATAAGTTTTGTTCTTTTTTTCGCCTCACTGTTCTTTATGGTTGGAACAAGGAGTTTGTTTGGGCAAACAGTTGTTGATTACACAAGCACTGGAACTTGGACGTGTCCAGCAGGTGTTACAACCGTTTTGGTTGAGTGCTGGGGTGGTGGTGGAGCTGGAGGTGGAGCTACAGGAAACCCTTCGGCAGGTGGCGGCGGAGCTGGTGGTTCATATTCCCGTAAAATAGTTACAGTAGTTCCAACCACAAATTATACCGTTACAGTTGCAACTGCTGTTGGTGGAACAACTGGAGCAGGAGCAACAGGCAATCCATCATGGTTTGGTGATGTTTCTACTATTTATGCTCAAGGCGGTCAAGGTGGAGGATTAGCTAGTTCAAATAGTACAAATGGCACAGCTGGAGCTGGATCAACAACTCTGTGCATTGGTGATATTGTTTATGCTGGCGGTAATGGAAGTGATGGGATATTTACCTCCGGAACTCCCTGTGGGGCAGGCGGAGGAGGAGCTGGTTCGGATGGTGTGGGGGGAAATGCATCTGCTGGCACCGGCGGAACTGGTAATTCTTTTAATGGTGGTAATGGAGCTAATGGCGTTGCCGACTCAAGCCCTGGTACAAGTGGTTCTAACTATGGAGGTGGAGGTTCTGGTGGTAAAGCAAATGGACCACAAGATAGAGCTGGTGGAGCTGGAGCTCCTGGTTTTGTTAGGATTACTTACGGCTACTGCCGCCCTGCACCAACAGCTGTTGATGACTTGGGTATAACAAACGTAACTTTTGGAACAGTGAACAATTCCACTGGGACAGAAACGAATAATTATGGTGATTATTCCGCACAATCTGCTTCGTTTAGTCAGGGCGAGACTGTTCCAGTATCAATAACTTATCAAACTGGTTATACATACGATACAAAAATCTGGATTGATTGGAATAATGATTGGGATTTTGATGATGCTGGTGAAG
>JAQVGK010000429.1 GCA_028696755.1 Bacteroidales bacterium
TTTTTTGTTTTTTTGTTTTGCATCATAAAAATAAGTGAAAAAACTTTACTTACCAAACCCTGTTTAAAATACTTATAAACAGTGGTTTGGTGAGTTTTTATAACAATTAGTTTGCGGATTTAAGGCATATTATTAATCTTTTTGTCAAAAATAATCAAATAATATTAATCTGCGAAATTTTTTCACAAAAACTTTAACATTAAAACTAGGTTAAAACAATATTAAATAGATAATAACCAATCCTTTAATCTAATTTAACTGTTAAACGTCTATTTTTTCTAATCTACGGCAACCATAAGTCAAAAATAACATCTATATTAGCAGAAAATTACTTAAATATTTTATTAACTAAAAACAAAATTTATGAAAAAGCTAATTTTTACTCTTTTCGCAGTTTTAACAGTTTTTGCAGTATTTGCACAAAACAAACAAAATCAACTGATTTGTGGTAGTCCTTCTGTCGACTCAAAAGGAACACGTGCTACTTGGGCCGAGGCAGGTGATTTTACAGCAACCGACATCAACGGTAACACTCACACTCTATCTTCGTATCTAAGCGCTGGAAAAACTGTTATCATTGACTTTTCTTGTGCATGGTGCTCTCCATGTTGGAGCGTTCACCAGTCAGGAGTATTTGAAGAACTTTACAATGCTTATGGGCCATCAGGAACAGATGAACTTGTAATTTTGTGGGTTGAAGTTGAAAGCACAAACACTGCTGCACAAATTACTGGCACTAGTTCTGGCACTGCTGCTAATCATGACACATATTCACAAGGAGACTGGACAGAAGGAGGTACATGGCCAATTCCAATAATTGACAGTCATCTTCCGCTTCAACAATTTACTGAATTGTATGAGGGTTATGTTCCAACTGTTTTCATGGTTTGCCCATCAGGATACTATAAAGATGTTACAGATGCAAGCTGGGACGGAGCTGCAACATTATATGCTGAGGTTGGCACATGCCCAGCAGCTGGAGAAGTTCCTGTTGCTGAAATAAGCGGTCCATCATCTGCATTTATTGGAAATTCTGCTAGTTATGAAAATACTGGTATTAGTGTTGACCCAATCACTGGTTACGCATGGACATTTGAAGGTGGAACTCCTGCTACATCTACTGATGCAAACCCAAGTGTTTCATGGGATGCAGCTGGCGAATTTCAAATCACTCTTGTTGTTACTAATGCAAACGGTAGCAGCCCTGAAGCAACATTTACTGTTACAGTAATTGATCCAGGAAATGTTGACGATAAAATGGTTACTTTCGAAGAAGTTATTGTCGAAACTACTTTTCCAACTGTATTCAGTCCATACAACTGGACAACAGTCGATGTTGACGGTGGTACTGTTTGGGGAGACTTTTCTGATTTTGGTGTTACAGGAGCTACAAATGCATTTTCAGTTTATAGCCATACTTTAGCGGCTTCTGACTATGCTCCTTACGCAGGTGATAAATGTGGTTTTGCTATGACTAACAATGGATCAAATAATAACGATTGGTTTATTTCTCCACTAATTAATTTAGGTACCGCTTCTAGCTTTAGTGTTTATGTTAGATCTATAAATGCACAATGGGGATTATAAGAGTATAAACTCTCAATTTCTACTACAACTAATGACCCTGCAAGTTTTACAGTCTTAGGATCTCAAGGAAATGCTCCTGCAAGTTGGACTCAGGTAGTAAGAGATTTATCTGCTTACGACGGACAATCTGTTTATTTAGCAGTAAATTATGTTGGAACCGACAATTTTGCTTTTATGATTGATAATTTGGAAATTACAACTACTCCTACTGGCACTAATAATTTAAGCCTTGAACAAACAAGAGTATTCCCAAATCCTGCTAGCGATGTATTAAACATTAATTACGCTAATGGAGCATCTGTAAGAATTTTTAACAACATTGGTCAAGAAGTTTTCACACTAGAAAATGCAAATGAATACAACCAAATAGACCTATCATCTTTTGAGGCAGGTTCTTACGTTGTAACAGTTATTAAAAACAACAGAGCAGAAAATCATAAATTAGTTCTTGTAAAATAAATAAAATTTAGCCCGGTTCGCCGGGCTTTTTTTAAATTTTTGGTTTAATTGTTGTAATGCAAAACCAGAATTATTTATTTTTACAAAAATTAATTTTAAGTAAACGATATGAAAAAGACTATTTTATTTTTAATTATCGGACTTTTTGCAAGTTCAGTTTTCGCCCAGGATGTTCCTTCTGTATTAATTAAAGACATCAAAGGTAAAGCAGTTAACACTAAATCAATAATTTCTAACAACGGCAAACCAGTTCTTGTAAGCTTTTGGGCTACTTGGTGCAAACCTTGTATCAAAGAATTAAATGCTTTTAACGAAGAGTATGCTGATTGGGCAGAAGAAACAGGTGTTAAAATTATTGCTATTTCTATTGATAATGCTCGCAGCGAAAGCTCTGTTGCTCCTTTTGTAAATGCAAGAGGTTGGGAATTTGATGTATATCTCGATCCTAACGGCGATTTTAAAAGAGCTATGAATGTTGGAAACGTTCCTCATACTTTCCTTATCGACGGCAAAGGTAAAATAGTTTGGCAACACACATCTTATCTCGAAGGTGACGAAGCTAAAACCTTTGAAATGGTTAAGAAAGTTGCAAAAGGACAACCGATAAAATAATCTTTGTTAAGATCAATATTGAAAACAGAAATCGGTAAACCTTATTTTACTGATTTCTGTTTTGTTTAATTATCAATAATTGTGTTTAAAAATATTCAGACATTAATTTAAACATTGAATTTAAAACATGAAAAAAATTACCATACTTTTCCTGGGCTTAATTAGTCTGGGAGTATTTTCAGTTTATGCTCAGGAAGAAACGCCTGATTATGGTCAGGTAACTGGGAATTTCCAAATAGATGCGCAACTATATCGCGACGATATAAAAATCGATGCTTTCGCTCCCACAGATTATATGAGAGCAAACTCTTGGGCAAACTTTGCTTACAGCTTGGGTAAGTTCACAGCTGGAATAAGATTCGAAGGTTATCCTAACACATTAATTGGATTCCCAAATGCAGGCGGGATAAACGATGGCTTGGGTATTCCAATCAGATGGCTAAATTTTAACAACGACAACTTTGATATTACCGTTGGGAATTTCTATGAACAATTCGGCAATGGATTAATATTTAGATCCTATGAAGAAAAAACTCTAGGACTCGACAATGCAATGGATGGATTAAAGATAAAATACAACCTCAGGCCAGGGGTTTATATAAAAGGTATTATTGGCAAACAAAGATATTATTGGCAATATGGACCTGGGCTAATAAAAGGTTTGGACGGCGAATTACAACTAAATGATATGTTTCCAGCATTTTCAGAAAGTGATTTCAGAGTAATTCTTGTGGGAAGCTTTGTGACAAAGTATCAAAAAGACGAAAACCCAACCTATAAACTTCCAGAAAATGTTGGAGCTTCGGCAGGCAGACTAGACCTTAGATTCAAAGGCTTTGCTCTTGCATCAGAATATGCCTACAAAATTAATGACCCCTCTTTAGATAATAACTATATTTACAGACCTGGTCAGGCATTTATGGCGAACGCATCTTATTCACAAAAGGGATTCGGTATTATCCTTGGCACTAAGTGGGTGGATAATATGTCTTTGAGGTCTAATAG